>DATAPT010000280.1:0-8009 GCA_036265065.1 Candidatus Acidiferrales bacterium
TGAGCTCCCCGTTGGTCAAATGTTTGTGATTTTAAGATCGGGTTAGTGCAATCTACCAGCGTCCGCCGCCACCACCGCCTCGATCACCGCGGTCACGGTCTCTGCCGCCACCGCCGCCGCCACTTCCACCTCGGCCACCGCCTCGGCCACCACCACCGCCCGGGCCGCCACGACCGCCGCCAGGACCTCGGCCACCACTACCGCCACCAAAGCCACCGCCGCCGGGACGACGGCCGCCGCCTCCTGCGCCACCACCGCCGCCTTCACGCGGAGGCCGGGCTTCGTTCACCACAATGTTACGACCCATGAAATCATGCCCATTCAATCCCTGAACGGCACGATCCGCTTCTTCATCGTTATTAATCTCAACAAATCCGAACCCGCGCGGTTGACCCGAAAAGCGGTCGCGTACCAAAGTGACGTTGGCTGCTGTGACTCCCGTTTGGGAAAATAGAGTGGTTAGTTGCTCTTCTGTTGCCTGAAATGGCAGATTGCCAACGTAAAGTTTCTTCAACGCGAGGCTCCTTTTGGCCGTGGCAGTACGAATCCACGATACCGAGGACTGAAGAAGGCGGGATCGAGATTAGGGACCTGGGCTAGAACCCAGAACAATCCGATGTGAAGCGCACTTCAGCTCAGTGCGAATCTTCCTCCAAATTTGATGCTCCGTCAACATAAACGTTTATGTATAACTTCGTAGTAAATATTTTTCCGCTCTAACGTAGACGATAAAACTACCCACGAGAAATTCGCAAAATTTGATGGTAGGATGCGGCGTTCATTCAAAATGCTTTAAAGGGAAATACGAAAAATGCGCGGCTTAATGATGAATTTTCCGCTGACCGTTCCGCCCATACTCGAACGGGCGGGGAAAACGTTTGGCAGCGTCGAGATCGTCAGCCGAAAACCCGACCGGAGCGTGACCCGCACGACCTGGGGAAATTTGTATGGGCGTTCGCACCGGCTGGCGAACGCTTTGACGAGGCTCGGGCTTCAAAGCGGCGACCGCGTGGCTACGCTCCTGTGGAATCAGGCGGAGCACATGGAGACCTATTTCGGCGTGCCGATCACGGGTGGCGTCCTCCACACGTTGAACGTGCGGCTGCATCCCGAGGAAATCGCGTTCGTCGCCAACCACGCGCAAGATCGCTTCCTGATTATTGATGACGTGTTGCTTCCAATTTACGAGAAATTCCGCGAGCACGTGAAATTCGAGCGCGTCATTGTTGTCCCGTACGGAGGGTGCGAAATTCCCCGCAGCTATGACAATTATGAAAATTTGCTTGCTGATGCCAGCGAAGAATATTCCTACCCGCGGCTTGACGAAAATGATGCCGCGGCCATGTGCTACACGTCTGGCACCACGGGCCGTCCGAAGGGAGTCGTATATTCTCACCGCGCTATCGTACTTCACTCCATGAGCTGTTGCGGCGTGGATTCTCTTGGCATTTCGATGCGTGACACTCTGTTGCCAGTCACGTCGCTATTTCATGCCAACGGGTGGGGTCTTCCGTTCACCTCGGCAATGGCCGGTGCGAAAGTGGTGCTAGGGGGGCCGTATGCGGATGGAGAGGGTTTACTGGACCTAATGGAACAGGAGCGCGTGACGGTAACCACCGGCGTGCCGACCGTCTGGTTCGGCGTACTGCAAGCTCTCGAGAAATTTCCGGGACGCTGGAAAATTGACTGGCCTGTGCGGATGAATGTAGGAGGAGCGGCGACATCGGAAGCTTTGATGCGCGGGTTCGACCGGCACGGGATTAACATCCTCTGCTCATGGGGTATGACGGAGACAACTCCGGTGGGTACAAGTTGCCATTTGCGGCCCTTTATGGATTGCTGGGATGACGTAAAAAAATATGCGCAGCGAATAAAGCCGGGAACGCCTGCGGCATTTCTCGAGGCGCGCATCATGAAATTCGATGGCACGCGTGCGCCCCACGATGGGAACACCGTGGGCGAGATCGAAGTGCGCGGCCCATGGGTGGCGGGAGAGTATTACAACACGCCGGAAGAGGCGCAGAAGTGGTCAGCCGACGGCTGGTTGCGCACGGGCGATATGGGAACCATCGACGAATTTGGTTATATGAAGCTGGTGGATCGCAGCAAAGACTTAATTAAGTCGGGCGGAGAATGGATCAGTTCAGTGGATCTTGAAAATGCGCTGATGGGGCATCCTGCGGTGAGGGAAGCTGCCGTTGTGGGAGTGCCGCATCCGAAATGGCAGGAGCGGCCGCTTGCGGTTGTGGTGCTGAATGATGGCGCGAAAGTGGAGGCTGAAGAGTTGCGGGAATTTCTTAGCGCAAAATTTGCCAAGTGGCAATTGCCCGATGCCTTTGTGTTTGCAGAGGAAATTCCGCGCACTTCGGTGGGGAAATTTCGCAAGACGGCGTTGCGCGAGCGATTTGTGGACTGGAAGTGGGAGAGCTAGGTTGGGGTGTGATTTAAGATTTTGTGATTTAGTGGCATAGGCTTCAGCCTGTACTCTTTTAGGACTTGCAAGGACTAACCTCGTACAGGCTGAAGCCTATGCCACTTAAAGCTACGTCCGGTAGCTGGCGTTGATTTCCACGTAGTCTTTGGTGAAATCGCAGGTCCACATGCGCGCGGTGCCTTTGCCGTTGTGCAGATTGATGATGATCGAGACATTTTTTTCCAGCAGGAGCTTATGCGCGACGCGTTCATCGAGAGGAAGCGCGACAGAGTACGAGGAACCCTTTGGCGGGCCGTACATTTTCATTCCTCCCAGCCAGATTTCCGCTTTCTCCGGATCGAATTGCACGCCTGAGCGGCCGGCTGCGGCCAGGATGCGGCCCCAGTTGGGATCGGCTCCGGCGATGGCAGTTTTTACGAGGGCAGAAAGAGCGATGGTCTCCGCGACTTTTTTTGCGGCGGCATCGTTGGGAGCGCTGCGCACTTCGATCTCAACGAGGTGCGTTGCGCCTTCACCATCCTCGACAATCCCCATGGCAAGTTTTTTACAGACTTTTTCCAGCGCGCCGACGAACGTTTTGTAGTCAGCTCCGCCTGCTTTCGTAATTTTCTTTGCGCCGCTCGCGCCATTGGCCAGCACGAGAAGCGTGTCGTTCGTGGAACTGTCTCCATCGACCGTGATGCAATTGAATGTGCGATTGACGACTTCGCGCAAGGCTTGATCCAAAACTTTGGGTTCAACAGCGGCATCGGTGACCACGAATGAAAGCATCGTGGCCATGTTGGGATGAATCATACCTGCGCCTTTGGCGCATCCTGCGACCCGCACGGTTTTGCCGCCGATCTTGCAACTTGAGGCGGCACGCTTCGGGCGCGTGTCTGTGGTCATGATCGCGCGATTGAGGCCATCGAAAGCTTGGGCAGAAAACTTCAGTGATTTCGCCAGGCCTGGCGCGGCATTCAAGATGCGCTCCACTTGCAAAGGGACGCCAATGACGCCGGTCGAGCACACAACAATTTGATCGCTGCGGCATCCGAGCAGTTTTCCCACGGTTTCGGCAGTGGTGCGCGAAGCGACCATGCCGCCCGGGCCTACTGAGCAGTTGGCATTCCCGGAATTTACGATTACAGCGCGCATCGAGTCCCCGGACTTGCGAACGTGTTCGCGCGAGAGAACCACGGGCGGCGCCTGAACGAGGTTTTGCGTAAACACGGCGGCCGCCGAAGCTGGAGAATCGGAAACGATCATGGCAACGTCCAGCGTCCCTGTCTGGCCGCGTTTCTTGAGGCCGCAGGCGGCGGATGCAAAACGAAACCCGCGCGGCAAGGCGCGGGATGACGGCAAGTCACTCATTTTTTGGTCACCAATTAAAAATTCAAGTTGTGCTGCGGCCCGACCCATTAGAGATCAGGGGTTTAGATGTCACACGAAGAACTGGTGGCGTTACATCTAAATCCTCGCCTCTGAAGAGGCGAGCTACAAAAACCAACCAAAACCTTACGACATTGACAGCACTTTTCCGGCGCCGGTCAGGACTGGAAACACATCGCGTTCGGGACAAACTACGGCCACCGTCGCGATCAGGTTGCAGGTGCGTTCTTTGGGACAGGTGACGCAATCGCGCTCGATTTTTTCGGGCACGATTTGCCGGGGACCGGGCGTGAAGCCGTAGCGCGAGAAAAATTCGGGCCTGTGCGTCACGGCGAACAGGCGCGCAATTTTTCTGCGTCGCGCGGTGTCCATCGCGGCTTTCATCAGGCGGTCGCCGACATTGCGGCCCTCGCCGCGCGCATCGGGAGCGACGGCGAGTGAGCGAATTTCGGCGAGGTCCGAGCCATAAGGCTCAAGCGCCACACAGCCCAAAACCTTTTCTTCTTTGCCGCGTTTTTCCACGAGCACGAGGAAGCGCGCGATGTGTTCGCGGATTTCCGCCTCGGTACGTGGCAGAAGAAGCCCTTCGCCGGCATAATGTGCGATGACGCGATGAACCGCAGCCGCGTCACTCATGCGAGCTGTGCGCGCCCTCATGATTTTTTCTCCAGAGCTGCCAGCCGCGCTTTTGCCGCCGTGATGGCGTCGCGAACACGCGCGGGCGCGGTTCCGCCTTCGACGTCCGGGCCGGCCAGAGCGGAATCCAGCTTCAAAGCGTCGTAAAAATCGGGCGCAAACAAGGGAGAAAACTTTTGCAATGTTTCGAGCGGCAGCGTGGAAAACGATTTTCCAGCGCGCTCACCTTCGCGAACAATTTGTCCGACAATTTCGTGCGCCTGGCGGAACGGCGCGCCGCGGCGAACAAGATAGTGCGCAGCTTCTGTGGCGAGCAGCGCGGGATCGGAGGCAGCTTCGCGCATGCGCGCCTCGTTCGGGCGCGTCGCGGCAACGGCGCCCGCGGCAATCGTCAGCATCGCGTAGGCCTGATCGTGAGCGGCGAACACGGGTTCCTTGTCTTCCTGCAAATCGCGCTGATAGCTGGAAGGCAGGCCTTTGAGCGTGGTCATCAGTGTATGTAGTGAGGCGGTTACGCGGCCCGTCTTGCCGCGCAAAAGTTCCCACGCGTCCGGATTTTTCTTTTGCGGCATCAGGCTGCTGCCTGTTGAAAATTCGTCAGGCAATACGATGAAGCCGAATTCCTGCGACGCAAACAAAACAAAATCTTCCGCAAGCCGCGAAAGATGCGTGGCGATGACGGCCAGCGCGTAGAGATAATCGAGAGCGAAGTCGCGATCGCTCGCCGCGTCCAGGCTGTTGGCCGTGGGCCGCGCAAAGCCCAGTTCGCGAGCAATGGCGCTGCGATCCACGTCAAGCGCGCAACCCGCAAGCGCGCCGGAACCCATCGGGCAAGCGTCCGCCATGGCTTTCGCCGCGTCGAGCCGCACCGCATCGCGAAAAAATGCTTCGGCGTGCGCGAGCAGAAAATGTGAAAACAAAATCGGCTGCGCGTGCTGCATGTGCGTCATGCCGGGCATGGGAATACCGAACACTTTTTCAGCCTGGCCGACAAGCGCGGAAATCAGCCGGGACAATGCCACGCGCATTTCACCCACGGACCCGATGACAAACATGCGGAAATCGGTGGCCACGAGTTCGTTGCGGCTGCGGCCGGTGTGCAACTTGTATCCGAGAGAGCCGAGATATTCCACGAGCGCCGTCTCGACAAAATGGTGCACGTCTTCGGCGGGCGAGCCGCCGAGCCACGCATATTCGTTTTCCGCGCGGTCGGCGATCTTGTCGAGCGCGGTCAGCGTGTCTCGCATTTCTTCCGTTGAAAGTATGCCCGCCGATTCCAGCGCGCCCGCCCACACCCGATCGACCGCCAGCTCGTAGGGCAGCAGGCGCTGATCGAAGGAGAAGGACCGTTGAAACTGGTAGAACAGCTCGTCGGGAGCGCGGTCAAAACGCCCTCCCCACAATTTTCCCGACGGCTGTTCCTTGGGCGTAGCGCTCACTTTACTTTCGATTCCGCCGGAATCGTTACCGGCAAAGCAAACAGGTTGATGAAACCTTCCGCGTCTTTCGGGTTGTAACCCGTCATGGCAAAACTCGCGAGGCCCTTGCGATAGAGAGAATACGGGGAGACGCGCTTCGTGACAGTCACGTTGCCCTTGAAAAGCTTGAGGCCAACCGTGCCGGTTACGCGCTTTTGCGCTTCCGTAAAATAGGCGTCGAGCGCTTCGCGCTGCGGCGTGAACCATGTGCCGTAGTACACGAGCTCGGCATAGCGCAATGAAAGTATTTCCGAATAGTGCGCCGTCTCGCGATCGAGGCACAGCGTTTCAAGTTCGCGATGCGCGGTAACGAGCAGCGTGCCGCCCGGCGTTTCATACGCGCCGCGTGACTTGATGCCGACCAAGCGATTTTCCACGAGATCAATGCGGCCGACTCCGTGTTCCGCCGCAATTTCGTTCAATTCATTGAGCAGCGCCATTGCCGAACGCTTTTTACCATTTACAGACACGGGAGTGCCGCCATCGAAACCAATTTCGACAACCGCGGGCTTGTTCGGCGCTTTTTCCGGCGAGGTGATCCACTGCCACATGGCTTCGTCCGGCTCGTTCGCGGGATCTTCGAGCACGCCGCCTTCGTGGCTTAAGTGCCAGATGTTGCGGTCGCGCGAATAAATGTTGGCCTTCGTCTGCTCGACGGGAATTTTATGCGCGTTCGCGTAGGCGATCGCGTCTTCGCGCGAGTTGATGGTCCATTCGCGCCACGGCGAAATAATTTTTACTTTGGGCGCAATGGCCTTGTAGGCAAGCTCAAAGCGCACCTGGTCATTGCCCTTGCCGGTGCAACCGTGCGCAACAGCGTCCGCGCCTGTTTCCAGCGCGATTTCTGCCTGGCGCTTGGCGATGACGGGACGCGCCATCGATGTGCCGAGCAAATATTTGTGTTCGTACACGGCGCCCGCGCGCAGCGTGGGCCAAACGTACTCGGTCAAAAATTCTTCGCGCAAATCTTCGATCGTGGCCGAAGCCGCGCCTGTGGCCAGCGCTTTTTTCTTTGCGGCTTTCAAATCTTCCTGCTGGCCAACGTCGCCGATCATGGCGATCACTTCGCAGCCGCCGTAGGTTTCCTTCAGCCAGGGAATAATAATTGACGTATCAAGTCCGCCTGAATAGGCGAGAACTACTTTCTTTGGCACCGTTTTTCCTTTCAGCTTAGGAGCATTAACAGGATGGCTTTCTGAACGTGCAGGCGATTTTCCGCCTCATCGAAAACGATGGAACGCGGCGACTCCATGACGTCGTCCGTCACTTCGGAACCGCGATGCGCGGGAAGGCAATGGAGAAACACGGCGTCAGACGCAGCGTGGGACATGAGTTGGTCATTGACCTGATAGGGCGCGAATATTGCAGCGCGTTTTTCAGTCTCTTCTTCCTGGCCCATGCTGGCCCAGACATCCGTGTACACAGCTTGCGCGCCCGAGACTGCTTCTTCGGGTGCGCGAAACAATTCGATTGTGCCTTGCGTGGCGGCCGCATCGACGCGCGCCGCAGCAAGAATTTTTGCGTCCGGTTCGTAGCCCGCGGGCGTGGCGATACGCACATGCGCGCCGACTCGCGCGCCTGCAACCATCAGCGAGTGGCAAACATTATTGCCGTCACCCACGTAGGCGAGTTTCACGCCGCGAGCCGAGCCTAATTTTTCTTCCAACGTGAAGAAATCGCACAGCGCCTGGCACGGATGATAGACATCCGAAAGCGCGTTAATCACAGGCACGCTGGCATAGTCCGCCAGAATTTCGAGAGCCTTTTGCGAAAAGACGCGTCCGACAATTCCGTTCACCCAGCGCGAAAGGCACCGCGCGACATCAGGAACGGATTCGCGGTCGCCCAGATGCGTATCCGCATGATCCAGATAAATTGCCGTGCCACCCAGGCTGGTGATACCGACTTCAAATGTTACGCGCGTGCGCAGCGAAGGCTTTTCAAAAATCATTGCCAACTGCCGGCCGGACAAGGCGGTTTTGTAACGATCCGGATGCGCCTTGACATCCACAGCCAGACGGAAAAGTTCCTGAACCTGAGCGGCATTCCATTCCGTGCCGGTGAGAAGGTCTGCGGAAAGACTCAATGTG
>DATAPT010000281.1:0-5117 GCA_036265065.1 Candidatus Acidiferrales bacterium
CGATGCTGCCCCGCCTAGACTTCCGAACGTCGCCATGGTTCCCGAGATCGAACCGGCGCATTTTTTTGAAATGTCCGTGCAAGTTGTGTAAAGAATTGCGGAAGCCGCAAAATTAAATCCAGCTGCAAGCGTGAGCTGCAATAGAGCGGCCGTATTGTTCGTTGTGTGGCTTCCCGACCATAGCAGCAGCGCGGATCCGCCAATTCCCAGCCAGGCCGTTAAGCGGCGGCCGCGCCGGATTCCCAATTTGTGCACTGCGCGGTCGGAGAGCCAGCCCCAAAAAGGCACCATGATGATATTGGCCAGAAATGGCGCGGAACCCCAGAAGCTTGCCTTTGAAACAGTGACGCCGCGAACCTTCACCAGATAAATAAAAAACCAGGTAAAGAAAATGTAGAGCGGATACACGAGGCAAAAATGGGAGACCATGAGCGCCCAGATCGATGAATTGGAAAATACCTTGCGCCACGGCACTCGAATTCTTTGCGAAATATTTTTCTGACGGGGACTTGTATCGGTTCCCCGCGGCCCGGCAATGAGCGCCAGTTCAGAGGAATTCACGCGCGGATTCTGCTCAGGGCGATCAGTTACATAGGTGTAGCAGAAAAACCCGGCGACGATTCCAATCAATCCCAAAGCTAAAAATGGCGATCTCCACCCAAAACGAAGTTCCAATCGGGTGATGATGACGGGCGCGAAGATTCCCGCCGCGCCAACACCTGCGAGGAAAATGCTTGTTCCCAGCGCGCGCTCTTCTGGCCCGAGCCAATTCCCCATCATTTTATTTCCGACAGGAAACGCAGCGGACTCCCCGACGCCCATCAGAAACCGGACAATGGCAAACGACCAGGCGACTCCCGCCAAATTTAAGATCGGAATGCTCGGCGCAATTGTCGTTAGTGCGGTGAATGCAGAGAACCAGATAATGGCGCCGGCCAGTACGCGCCGCGCGCCAAATCGGTCCGCCAGCCACCCACCGGGGACATGAAACCACGCGTAGCCCAGGCTGAAGGCACCCAGAATCCAACCCATGGTTTGCGAAGTGAATTGAAATTCGTCCTGAAAATTTTTTGCGACGATGCCCAGATTGAGGCGGTCCACGTATGTGAGTCCGGTAACGAACGCCACGAGCGCGACCACGGTCCATCGCACACGCGTAGGAATTGCGCGGACTGCGGGAACTTGCTGATTAGTTAGAGGTGATGAATCTGAGACCAAGTGCGTGTACCCCTTGCGAAAGGACTCACTCGCCTTCAGAGCCTGTTTGAGAACTGCAACATGGGAACGTCAGCGGCTAAAGCCGGATTCATTTTGCAGAACTTATGTCGTGGCTAAAGCCGCGACCCACAATTATTCTGCAGTTCTCACTCACACTCTTCCGGGCCGAGTCGTGCCAGGCCTCTACCCTTCACACGTACTTAGGAAGTTTCCACCTGCAGCTTAACGAGCGGCCCGTGAAACTGGCCGCCATACACATCCGTGTCCTGCACGTCGCCGGAAAAAATGGGCCGGGGAATGGAAATTTTTATCGTAAGAAGCGGGTCGATTACAAAAAACTTTACTTGCTTGCGTTCAATTTTATAAAGTTGCGCGATCAAATCAGCAGAAAGCTTCCCGCTGTCGATCACTTTCCGGAAACTTTCTTCGTCCTTGAACATGATGTCAAACGTCAGCTCAAACGGACCAGCGTTCTTGCTGCGGATCAGCTTGGTAAATTGCCAAAGTTCGCGCATCTATTTCGTTACTCTCCCGCGCCTTACAAATTCTCAAAGGTTGTGCGAAACGGCGCGCATGGATCATCCAGCTGCCAAACGTGATTCGCGCAAAAGCGGTAGACCGGCCCCATGTCTGCGCCGGGGGGCGAAAACGGAAACGCCAGATTGCTGACCAGGCCTTCATATTCCGGAATCGGGTGATGCAATCCGGTGTGCCACACGATCGGCAAAATATCAGAAGCAAGCGCCTGCGTTGCGGCAACCACATCAATCACCAGTCCAACCTCGTGGCCTTCCACTTGAGGACGCGGTTCCAGCGGACCCATGGTGGCATTCGCGCCATAGACACGAAATTGAAGCGAGTATTCCTCACGCTTTAGTTTCAGACTGTCCGCGATCTTCCGTTCCAGCACGGCGCGAAGGCCGCTCAGGTAGGAATCCAGCTGGCGAATGACGAGCGGGTCGCGTATTCCCGCCACGACAATGGAACGATATCCGGCGAGCGCAGCGCCCTCTATTTTCACCGTATATTTTTCCGCCTCAATAAATCGCGCACCGGTAACGCGCACGGCTCGATCGCTCAACGCTTCGTATCGCGCATCGGTCGTATCAACCGTTCCCCCGGACTCCACCAGATGGTGCGGGTCTGCATTCTCATACAAAGTGTGCGCAGCAACACTTTGCGGCGTGCATCGGAAATCGGGATTCGGCGGTTCGATCGTGAAGCCGTCTTGATCCAGTTCCGCGGCCATACAATCCGGATAGAACCGGCGTGCGACCGCCGCGGAGCCGCATTCCAAAATCTTTCCGGCATGAAACGCGACATGTTTTGGAATGCCTTCCATCACAGGCAAGGCAGCATAGATCGCGACATCGCTGCAACGTCCAGCGATCACCACCTGGGCGCCCGATTTCAGAGCGCATTGAATCGGCTCGATGCCCATCATGGCCACGAATCGCGTAGCTTGCCGAATAAAATTTTCGTCAAGCTGTGGCGCGGGATGGAGACGAGTGATTTGGCCTTGCAGAAATGCATTGGCTAGCGTTTCCTTCGGAATTTCGCTGTCAATTGCCGCCAGTTTGAAATGCCAGCCGTTTTCCTTCGCCAGTTCCCGGACAATTTCGAGCGTCCAGTCCAAATGCGGCTTGCCGCCTGCATGTCCCGCGGAGCCAACGATCACGGGGATGCCAGCCTTCAAACCCTCGCGGATCATAAGGCGAAGATTTCGTTTAGTGCCGTCGCGCGGACCTCGCGCGTTTCCCGAACCGAGGTAGTAGGGTCCGGAGTCAGTCGTGCCCGCGTCGCACCCGATAAAATGCGCGCCCTGGTCGACCCCTCGCACAAGGGTCTCCTCTCGGAATCCTGAGCTAATGTTTCCTGTCGCAGAGAGCGCGCGTATTTTTTTCAAAGTCAGTCCTGATTGTGGATGGATCGACTCGGCAGCGGTCAAGCTTCGCTGCCGAGTCATCGTGCTTTCGATGTTCTATGCCAAACGTGGTTAGAATACAACCTTCAGCGCAAATTGAATTTGGCGTTCTGGCGTGGACGTTCTCTGCAATTGGCCCGCGATGCCACCCGTTGCAGGGGATTGCAGCGCGCCTGTCCCATCAAAGATATCGGTGTTGCCGTCACCGGGTCCCGGGGTAGCAAAGTTGGGATGATTGAGAATATTGAACATTTCCGCGCGGAACTGCACGTTAAAGGTCTCGGAGATTCTCTTGATTTGGTTGTTCTTGAAGACTGAAAAGTCGAGATTGGTGATTCCCGGACCATTAATTATGTTGCGTCCGGAATTACCTCGAAGATTAAAACATTGAGGGAACACAGCATTAACCGGCGGGTTTGCCGAGTTGGGAGATTGCGCGCTTGGCGGTTGTTGATCGCAATTCGCTGTCCAGAACGCCATATTGGGCGCGGAGGGAACACTGAAACATTCAG
The DNA here is from genome assembly GCA_036265065.1 of Candidatus Acidiferrales bacterium. Taxonomy (GTDB): domain Bacteria; phylum Acidobacteriota; class Terriglobia; order Acidiferrales; family UBA7541; genus Palsa-360. The sequence continues at coordinate 3,655 of DATAPT010000281.1, forward strand.
TTTTAATGTAGTTACTGGGATTACCGGGATGAGTAAGACTTTTGCATCCGGGGCCCCCGAGCCTATCCGGATATGCAAAGTCATCTCCACTTTGCGAAAAAGTGGGGTCCGCACCGATTCCCCATGTGGGAGTGAACGGCACGCCATCGCTGACCGTGAAAATCATCCCGAGTTCCCATCCATTCGCCACCCAGCTTGCTGGGCCTGTAAACGATTTCGGCGTGGGAACGTCCCACGTGGTGTTGAAGACAAAAGTGCGCCCAACATTGTAATCGGATAGGCCCCGGCTCAACTTGAGATCGAACCAATTGAGACTGGAAATTGAGTTGCCGAATGCGTCGCCAGCCACGGTTGCGGAGCTCGTGTCGATACTCTTGCCCCAAGTAAAAGTTCCTTGAGCCTGAAATCCGTGGCTCATGCGTTTGGCCAGCTGTAATTCGAGAGCGTCAAAATAGGAGTGGCCTTGATAGAACATACCGTGAATTGAACCGAACTGTGAATTGATGGTATCCGGAGAATTCCCGGCATTCGGACCGGTTGTGAGGTTTCCATTGACATCAACCTGGGGCCAGACATAGCGTCCCCCAATCTTGGTAGGAAGCGTCAAATTCGCATCGTCTACGCGGAAGGGTTGATGGACACCACGCGATCCCACATAGGCAACCATAGCAGCAAGATCATTTGTAAGTTGATATTGGAGATTGAGGTTCCACTGGGTCACATAATTGCGCTTGGGATTTGGTTCCAGATACGTGGAACGCAGACTATTTGCCGTAATGTCCGCCACCGGGACGTCCGGGAACTTGAGAGGCTGGACGATAGCTCCAGCCTTGGAGACCACGGTATATTGGAAGAATGGAGACGCCTGAGTGGTCAACAATATGTGCTGATATAACAGAGGAAGAACGTCGAATAAGCCCGCCCCACCTCGAACGGCCATCTTTCCGTTACCGAAAGGATCCCATGAAAAACCCAGTCGGGGTTCAAAATTCTTAGTTGTCGGATTCTGGTAGAAAGGGTTGCCTAGATGCGGAGCAGCGTCGGAGAGATTGAGCAAATTCGCGAGTTTTCCATCCGTTTCGGTGGGAACCGTGACCATCTCGTAGCGTATGCCCAAGTTAAGGGTGAGATCACGCCGCAATCGCCAATCATCCTGAATGTAGCCTCCGACCAGGGTCTGGCGGAGATTTCGCGGCGTGAGGCCACTCACGAGTCCGCCCTGAAATCTGGACGGGCTATTTGTCAGGAAATTCTGGAGATTGGTGAAGTTCCAGACTCCATTCGGATCGGTCTTGGCCGTAACCTGGAGCATCATGCGTTCAACGGCAACTCCGTACTTGATGGAATGCGCACCTTTGGTCCAAAAAGCATCGTCATAGACTTGAAACGAATTCCATCGATACAGATAGGATGGCAGTCCACCCACGCCCCCTGGGTTGGTCGTAACTCCAGTAATATTGACG
>DATAPT010000282.1:0-3122 GCA_036265065.1 Candidatus Acidiferrales bacterium
TCTCCTCTAAGCACTCGGGAATTCTTCTATTTCCCATGCTGTTTCTACTTTCGCTTACCGACCTCGTAACCTGGGAAGAACTTGCCGCAAATAAACTCGCTCCAGACTTTGGGAAAAGGGCGCTGCGCCATGCGGCATCACTCGCCGCAATACTGGCGATCTCAATGGCTGTGTTATGGTCCATGTACGGGTTTCGCTTTGCCGCGCGTCCCGCTGGCCTGAATGTAAATCCGCCGTTACCGGAATTTGTCCAGCAAATGGGGCATAACTCTTCCGGAATAGTTCTGCTGATGGATCGCTTGCACCTTCTTCCGGAATCTTACTTGTATGGCCTCTCGAATATTTCTTCGGTGGCCAGGATTCCGACCTACATCTTTGGAACATATTATCCTTCGGCGCAGTGGTTTTATTTTCCGTCTGTTTTTATCGTGAAGTCCACGCTGGCATTTCTCATTCTCTGTGGCCTCCTGCCGCTGTGCGCAAAGCTTTGGGGCAAGGCGTTGCAGCGTGAAATGTTCTTTCTTGTGATCCCGCCGGCGATCTACCTGACCGTGGCCATGTTTTCCGGCATCAATTACGGCATCCGCCATTTGCTTCCGATCTATCCATTTCTGATTGTTCTCGTTTCGTTTGCCGCATGGAATTTTGGACAGCGACACCGGGCCCTGGCCGCGCTAGTCGCAGCCTTGATGGTATTCCATTCGGCATCCTCTCTTCGCGCGTTCCCGAATTACATTCCCTACTCGAATGAATTGTGGGGCGGCCCGTCAAAGACGCATGAAATTCTGGCGGATTCCAACGTCGACTGGGGACAAGGCCTGGTGGCCATGAAGCAGTACATAGACCAGCGGCACATTGAGAATTGCTGGTTCGCCTATTTCGGAAAATTAATTGTAGACGTTTCTTATTACGGAATTCCGTGCAAGCCGCTGCCCACGGCGTTCGCTGACATGCTTCGCATGCCCATGCCAATTGTTCCCCCACAAGTCGATGGGCCGGTATTCATCAGCGCCACGGAAGTGACGCGAACTTATTGGAGGGCGGATTGGATTAATCCGTATCTGCCGTTTCAGGGAGTGCGTCCGACCGCTCTGATTGCGGATTACATATTAGTTTACGACGGGAAAGTGGATCTTTCGGAAGTGTCCGCCCTGACTCACGAAAACGAGGCTCTGCAGCTTTTAGATGACAACAAGCTCGATCAAGCGCTTGCCGAAGCGGATATAGCAGTTTCCGTTGCGCCAAACCGGCCGATCGCGCAGGTGACGCGCGGCAGAATTCTGCTGGCCATGGGAAGAGGCGCGGAAGCCGACGATGAACTCCGCATTGCAGACTCGCTTGCAAATAAAATTCTGGCGCAGGGCCGCCAGTAGAACAGGCTTCAGCCTGTTTTCTTTTGTGTAAATCAGGCGACAATGCGTCAGTAAGAGCGGTAATTTTTGCTTGATTAGGATTCAGAGATTATTCTTCGCTAAAGCAATGGAAAACCGCCGGCGGGATGCCGGCGCCACGAAAGGCTAGAGATCGCGGCGGCCTTCCATGGCTTTCATCATGGTAACTTCGTCGGCGTATTCGAGGTCGGCGCCGACGGGAATGCCTACGCCGATGCGCGTCACGCGCACGCCGAGCGGCTTGAGAAGCTTGGAAAGATACATGGCCGTAGCTTCGCCTTCGGCATTCGGATTGGTGGCAATGATGATTTCCTCTACTGCGCCGCCCTTGAGCCGCTCAATTAAACTCTTCAGATGCAGTTGATCGGGGCCAACGCCACGCAGGGGCGCAAGCGATCCGCCGAGCACGTGGTACATGCCGTTGTACTGGCGCGTTTTTTCGATGGCCATTATGTTGTGCGGCTCTTCGACCACGCAAATGGTTTTGCGATTGCGCGTGGAACTCGTGCAGTATAGGCACGGGTCCACGTCCGTGATGTTATTGCACACGGTGCAGATGCGCATGTTCAGTTTGGCGTCGCGAATCGCGTCCGCCAGCGCCAGCGCGTTTTCCGAATCAGTGCGCAGAATATGAAACGCCAGGCGCTGCGCCGTCTTCGCGCCGATGCCGGGCAAATGTTTCAGCTGATCGATCAGACGTTCTACGGGCTCGGCGAAATCAGGCATGAGTTTTAATCCGTGACGGAGTGAGGCGGGACAAAGATTCCGAATTCACTCGTGATGTAGGCTTCAAAAAAGTTCTCAAAGGGAGCGGCTTAAAACAATCCGGGAATTTTAAGTCCGGCCATTCCTGGAATCGAACCGGTCAGATTCTTCATCTGGCTGGTCAATTCTTCGTCAATGCGGCGGCTGGCTTCGTTCACGGCCGAGCGCACCAGATCCTGCAACAGTTCCTGGTCTTTGCCCGCAAAAATTTCGGAATCGATGTGAACATCGGTGAGTTGCTTCTGGCCATTCATTTTGACGGTGACCATGCCGCCACCCGCCGAAGCTTCCACGTGCACGGTTTCGACCTGCTTTTGCAAGCCCTCCTGCATTTGACGAAACTGCGTGAGAATCTGCTGTAGCGCCTTCACTTCCATGGTCTACTCCTCGCCCCGGCGTTTTACGTCGGAAATCTGACCGCCGAATCGTTCCATCATCGCGCGCACGATCGGATCCTGCTCGAACTTTGCGCGCAACTCACGTGTGCCGCTCGAACCGCCTGAACCGTTTGATCCTCCCGAACCGCCCGTACTGGTCGAAGGAGTTCCGGTCACCGGCACGTCCTCAAGTTTAACACAGACGCGCACAGGTTGGCCGATCGTGCGGCTGGCAATGTTGCGCAAACGTTCCATAGGATCACGTGCCTGCAACATATCCGAAAATACACGGTTCTCGGTGGCGAAAAACAAGCGTACTTCGCCGCCGACTATTTCCCATCGTGACGCGTGCACGACAAGTTCGCCCAAAAATTTTTCCTGCGCAGCGATTGCAGTCTTGATGGAATTAATTTGTTCGTCCAAAAGTTCAGAGCCAAAGGCTGCGGGTCGCGCAACCGTGTCGGTCGTTACAGCAGGCGCCGGAGCCGGTGTCGCGTCGATTTGTTTTGGTGAGTCCTTCGCTTCTTCGGGCGGGGCGGTGAAGGGAACTGGCGTTTCGATGCGCGCGGAGGGCGCTGGCTGTATTTTC
>DATAPT010000283.1:0-9773 GCA_036265065.1 Candidatus Acidiferrales bacterium
TGCTCGACGAAATTAGAGATCGCCATCAAGTCATACGTGCGGACGCGTGTGGCCATCAGGGACTGGTGCGCGTCTCGAAATGTTGTGTCGGTAATTAACAGATGCTTCTGCGATTTGGTCCACTCGGCGAATTTTTCAGGACCGAGTTTTTGAAGTAGCTGCCGCGTGCCCTGAGGCGGCTCACCGTGAATGTGAGCGGGCATGGGAGCAGGACGTATCAACTGCGGCCTGGGTTTGTCGGCGACTTCCGGATTTCGATTTACAATAATTTCTCCGAGATAGCGCAAAAGGCGGGTCGCGCGATCCTTCTGCTGCGCAAAATGAAATAGCTCGGGCGTCTCCGCCAGGAAAGACGTTGTGACGCCGCCCGCCTGAAAACACTCGTGATTCACCACGTTCACGAGAAATGGAATGTTGGTTTTCACGCCGCGAATTCGAAATTCGTTGAGCGAGCGATCCATGCGGCGGCAGGCCTGCGGGAATTCGCGGCCCCACGCCGTCACTTTCACAAGCAATGAATCGTAATAGGGAGTGATGACCGCGCCGCCATAAGCGGATGCGCCATCCAGGCGAATTCCAAAACCTGCGGGCGAACGATATGTTTGAATTTTGCCGTAGTCCGGCAGAAATCCGTTCGCGGGATCTTCCGTCGTGACGCGGCATTGCAGCGCGTAGCCGTGAATCGCAATGTCTTTCTGCCGCGGCAGATTCATCTTCGCGCCATGCAGATCGTGGCCTTCCGCGATTTGAATCTGCGATTGCACAATGTCGATGCCGGTCACCATTTCGGTAACCGTATGCTCGACCTGCACGCGGGGATTTACCTCGATGAAATAATATTCGCCTGTATCCGCGTCCACCAAAAATTCCACAGTTGCGGCGCTGTAATATTTGGCTTCGCGCGCCAGTGCCACCGCTGCATTCGCCAGACCTCCGCGAATTTTCGGAGCTAGATTTACCGCGGGCGCAACCTCCACCACTTTCTGGTTTCTCCGCTGCACAGAGCAATCGCGCTCGTGCAGGTGGAGAACATTTCCGTGCGTGTCGGCCAGAATTTGGACTTCAATGTGGCGCGCGCGACGAATGTAGCGTTCCAGAAACACGGCGTCATTGCCAAACGACGCGCCAGCCTCGGCACGCGCTTCCTGCAAAAGTGGAAGCAGCAACTGCGCACTTTGCACTACGCGCATTCCGCGCCCGCCGCCGCCAAACGCAGCTTTCACGATGAGCGGATAGCCGATTTTGTCCGCGATGCTTTGCGCGTCGTCGTTTTGCGTAACGGGTTCTTCCGTGCCCGGTACAACGGGCAGTCCAGCCTGTTGCGCCAGGCGCCGCGCCGCCGTCTTGTCTCCAAGCAAATCAAGCAAATCCGCGTTTGGCCCGACGAAAATAATTCCTGCCGCGGCGCACGCACGAGGCAACGCGGGATTCTCCGAAAGAAAACCGTAGCCAGGGTGAATGGCGTCGACGCCTCGCTCTTTCGCGAGCGCCACAATTCCTTCGACGTCGAGATAGGCTTGAACCGGGCCCTTCCCTTCACCGATCAGGTATGCTTCGTCCGCCTTAAACCTGTGCAGGCTCAACCGATCTTCGTCCGAGTAAACTGCGGCAGTCCGAATATTCAGCTCATTCGCTGCACGAAAAATGCGGATCGCAATTTCCCCACGATTCAAGGCCAGCAGTTTTTTTATCGGCATGGGTTGTGGTTTTCCCTTGGAATTCTTTTAATACAAACTGTCACCGCTGCATGAAACTCTTCGTTCAGTAAAATGCCCTAAACACCGAGGTTAACTGTTCGGGCTGATCCCAACATTCAGGCAATTCAGATTGTTCATTTGCTGGCCTACAGCGCGGTAGGAATTTATTTGCGGGTAGTTCGTTGCGCAATGTTAAGCGTCGCGGCAATTTCATTCCAGAAAACAAATGTTCAGCAGCAAGGCTGAGGCATCTTCTGGGCGAACATTCTACTTCAAATTCAAGAAGAGGTAGAAGCGGAAAAAGGAGCCAGTAGCGCTGGCGTCCCGCCAGCTGTTTTGTGTTCCTTTGAATGTGCTAGACTGCGTTGCATCCTGATCGAAACGCTTGAGGAGCTGGAAATATGCCTAATCGACGTGATTTCGCGAAATTAGTCCTGGCCGGGGGCGCGGGAATGCTCGCGCCGCGCGGACTCTGGTCCCGCTCCGCCGGATCGCCATCCGCGCCGCAAAATGCGGATGACAAATTCGATTTGCTGATCGAGGGCGGCACCGTCATTGACCCATCGCAGAATATCAATGGCCTGATGGATGTGGCCATCAAGGGCGGCAAGATTCTCGATGTTTCCAAAAATATTTCTAAAGAACGCGCGCTGAAAACCGTGTCCGCGAAGGACCGCATCGTCACGCCGGGCTTTATTGACATGCATGCGCATTGCTATGACGGAGTGGGCATCGGGATGAACGCGGATCGCTACTGCCTGAACCGCGGCGTGACCACGATGCTCGACGCGGGGTCCGCGGGCACAGCCACTTTTCCCAATTTCAAAAAATATATTATCAATACTTCGACGACACGCATCGTTGCGCTCGTGCACATCAGTCCCATCGGAACCATCATGTATGAGGGCGGGCTCTTCAATCTGTCATGGCTCAACCCGCAAGCCACGGCAAAAATGGCGATGGACAACAAGCCGGTCACCGCGGGAATTAAAATTCAGCTGAGCAAGCCCATCACCGGCTCGAACGACCTGGAATGCCTGAAACGCGCTCTGCAAGCCGCGGAAATTGCGCGCATGCCGCTGATGGTGCACATCGAGGATTCTTTTTCGCCATTGCCCGACATTTTGAAGATGCTGCGCAAGGGAGACGTTTTCACGCACTGCTACAACAACCGCGCTCACAGCATTCTGGACGCGAACGGAAAAATTATTCCGGAAGCCCGCGACGCGCGTGAACGCGGCGTGATTTTCGATCCCGCGCAGGGACAAACGCATCTCAGTTTTGACGTCGCCGAAAAATGCATGGCGCAGGGATTTCTCCCGGAAACCATCAGCACGGACTTGACGATCATAACCGTCGAGCGCCGCGTGTTCGACCTCCCCACCATGGTTTCAAAATTTATGTCCATCGGGCTGCCTATTGATAAGGCGATCGCCATGGTCACGGTCAATCCCACGCGCGTATTCGATTTCGGAGCGCAAATCGGAACGCTGCGCCCCGGCAGCGAAGCCGACGTCAGCATCTACGAATTGCGCGACGGAAAATTCGATTTCGAAGATAGCGACGGCAATAAGCGCACGGGACAAAAAATGCTGGCCAGCAAAGCAGTTGTACGCCGCGGCCAGCTTTTCATAAACGCGGTTTAGTTGGCCAATTTTTAATCATTCGCATACTTCAAAAGGACGAGGGGTTTTGTGGCGCCGACGTCTCGTCGGCGGATTTCTTCAGCGCATGCAATGAGCAATCCTGACGGCGGGACGCCGCCGCCACAAAACCTAAATCCTCGCTATCCATAACCTCGATTTCAATCGCGCCGCAAGATGCGATACGATACCCCCGAATTTCAGGTGCGAATACTTTTATGCCGCAAGATCTCGGACTGAACGATCCGCTCCTCCTGCGCGAATGGTTCGCAGTTGCCTGGTCCGCTTCCCTGCCGGAAAGCAAATTGCAACCTGTCCGAGTTCTGGGGCAGGACCTCGTCTTATGGAGGTCTGGTGATGGCGTCCGCGCATGGAAAGATTTGTGCGTTCATCGCGGCGCAAAACTTTCGTTAGGCAGAATTTCGCAATCCGAAAAAGGCGAGTGCGTCGCCTGCCCCTATCATGGCTGGGAGTACAATTCCGCTGGAGCTTGCGTGCGCATCCCTGCGCAGCCGGATCAAGCGCCTCCGCCCCGCGCGCATGTGCAGAGCTACGAGGTCCGCGAAAAATACGGATTGGTCTGGGTCTGCCTCGGAAAACCAGTTGGGGACATTCCATCATTCCCTGAAGGAGATACTCCGGAATTCCGCCTTATTCCCACTGGACCATATGCATTTCACGCGCAAGGGCCGCGCATTATCGAAAACATTCTTGACCTGGCGCACTTGCCCATTGCCCACGCGGGAATGCTCGGAGATCCGGCAAAAGCGGACATCGGAGAATACACGGTGACAACCAATGCGGATGGAATCGTGGCGCGCGATATTCCCATTTGGCAGCCTGACCCAGACGGCACAGGCCGTGGCGCCCATGTTCATTACACCTATTGGGTCGAGCGCCCCTTTACGACGCGCCTGACTAAAATGCATCCAACGCAACACTTCGCCATCCTTGGAACCGTCACTCCTGTCGACGAAGAAAACAGCCTTGCCTGGGTGGTGATCGCCATGGATTATGCGCACGACGTTCCAGAAAAAGATTTGCGCGACTTCCAGGACAAAGTGACGGCGCAGGACATTTGCATCGTCAATTCTCAGCGCCCTGAATTACTCCCACTCGATCTGCAATCTGAGTTGCATTTGCGCTCCGATCAAATCGCCATCGCGTACCGCCGCTGGCTGAAGCAATTGGGACTGCAATACGGAACTTCGTGACCACCACCAAAATGAGAATCGTGCGAGGGCTCACTCATCGCTAGCGCCATCCAACCCATCGAAACGGCCGGGCCGCGCTGGTTCGTCCCGGGCGATCTCGACGGCTTCTTTGGCCTTTTTTTCAGCGGCTTTCCTGACCTGCTGCTCATCGCAAGTCTCACTCCGCTTTGCGGACTACCTCAACAATTGGTTACCGGGCGCATTTTGCCGGCTGTGGCGTTTTCTATTTTGTTCGGCAATTTGTTTTATGCGTGGCAGGCGCACCGGCTCGCGCGCGCAGCCGGCCGGAACGATGTGACGGCAATTCCTTTTGGCATCAACACGCCAACGATTTTTGCTTACATTTCGCTGATCATGCTGCCGGTCTATGAGCGCACGCATGACGCGAACCTCGCGTGGCAGATGGGAATTTTTGCCAGCCTGGTGAGCGGCATCGTGCAATCGGTCAGCGCATTTTGTATCGACTGGCTGCGCCGTACGACTCCCCTCGCGGCGTTGCTTTGCCCGTTAGCCGGGCTCGCTATGGCCTTTCTCTGCCTGGGATTTATTTTTGGAATTTTTGCGATCCCCGCCGTAGCCCTATTGCCGGCGGTGATTTTGCTCGCCACTTACGCGTCAAGAATACGTTTGCCCTGGCGCATCCCCTCGGGACTTCTGGCCATGGTCGTCGGCGGCATCATCGTTGTAATCCTGCGAGCTTTTCACGTGTACCACTTGCCGCCGCAACCCGCCTTGCTTCCTCCGGGAATTTATTTGCCGAGGCCCGTTAATCTCTACCAGATCATCGTGAAGTCCGAAGGCTGGCGTTACGCTTCGATCTTCCTTCCGCTGAGCCTGCTGGACACCATCGTTTCACTGCAAATTCTCGAAAGCGTAAGAGTAGGCGGCGATGACTACCCGACAAACCCGTCGCTGCTCGTCAACGGCCTCGCTACCATCGTTGGTGCGGCCCTGGGCAGCGCGTTCCCAACTTCGCTGTACATCGGCCACAACGCGCACAAGGCAAACGGCGCAAGGATCGGATATTCAATATTGGGAGGTGTCACAAGCGCAGCGCTTTGCCTCACAGGATTAGTCCCCGCCGTGCTGCGATTTGTTCCCCTGGAAGTGGTGGCCTTCGTGGTGGTGTGGTTTGGATTAGCGATGGTCGGGCAGGCGTTTCAGGAAGTCCCTGCGGCTCATGCCGTGGCTGTCGCGCTTGGCCTCGTGCCGATGCTGGCGCAATGGGTAACGCAAATTGTCGATTTGGCTGTTCGCAAAGCAGGGTCCGATATGCTGACCGTTGCCCCGCGCTTTGGCGGCGAACTGGCGATCTACGGCATGATTGCGCTGGGGCAAGGCGCCCTGTTGGTGTCAATGATCTGGGCGGCAGCGCTGGTGTGGATTATTGAGCGCCGCTTCCTGCAAGCGTCAGCGTGGATGCTGGTTGCGGCGGCGCTTTCATGCTTTGGAGTGATTCATGCGTACCAACTCTCGTCTCAAGGAATCGAGAATCGCCTCGGCTGGTGGGTCGCGCCGGAATTTACGCTCAGCTATCTCGCTGCGGCTGGATTTCTTGTTGTTTGTCACCTATACGCTCGAAACACGACGGGCGCGTTCTTGAATTGAGATGTGCAGGAGTAAGCGGAACGCGCTCCACTCCTACTCCCGGCTCTCACAGATCAGCAGTTCACTTCCCCGGCTGCATCCCCGCCGCTTTGTAAGCCGCTATTGCCTCGGAAGATGAAAGATATTTCAGCAGAGCCTTGGCAGCTTCCGGGTTTTTCGAATGCGTGGAAATATAGCCGACGAGGGGCGTCCAGGGCGACACTTCCTTTGGCAGCACACCCACGATATCGATCCCGGGATCGGTCATTTCGCTGACAAAGGTCATGCCAATTTCCGCCTCGCCGTTCGCCACCATCCCGGAAACCATAGTCCCGCCGCCCGCCCCCCCAGCACCCGTGCCGCGAACACGCTTGAGTTTCGGTTCGACTTGCTCGTCGATGCCCAGCTTCTTCAGCATATCGTTAATGCTCACTCCGGCGGCCGCCCCGGTCGCGGCATCGGGGCACACGATGGATTTAGCGGAAAGCAGCATTTTCTTCACGGCTTCGGCCGAGGAAATGTCTGGCTTGGGAGCGCCCTTCTTCACGGCAACGCCCACGGCCACCGCAGCGAGAGGCGTCGCCGTGCCTTCCACGACGTTGCCCGACGCAGTGACTTCCGCCAGCGGCGGCTGCACGATAGGCACGTCAAAAACATCGCCTGCAATCACTTGCTTCTTCGTTCCTCCGCCCGAGCCGAATGTCGGATTGACCTTGTAGCCGGTCTTCTTTTCAAACCCAGGGATGAGCTTCTCGATGGGTGCGCGAATTCCGCCCGGCGCGATCAGCGTAACCTCTGTCTGTGCAAATGCCGGCCCGCAAACGGTTAGGAGGATGGCAACAGCGGCAAAGGGCAGAAGAATTCGTCTCATGGGTAAACTCTCCAGTTCACATTTTAATTTTTTAGACCTGGCGGCGCGCGCCAGCGGTTGACGGAATTGTTGCATTAAACGCTGACCTACACAACAAGCACTAGGGTAAAAACTGTATCTCCACAATTTCGGCCAACCAATTCGTTGCTTTCCACAACCAACTTAATAGGGCCTACCGTTTTACGGAACTCACCGCACGTGCCCTCATGTCAGCGAAGGTTGCTCATGGGGAGATTGATTTTCCATACGTTTTTATCCGATTAGAAATTCATCCCACAATTTCGATCCAGTTCGATCAAGGAGGAAGGAATCATGATACGCCGGTTGTTCAAGCGCTCAGTAATTTCCCAAAAATTTGCCGATTGCGTTGGCGACAAATTTTCTTTGGCAGCTAAACAGTTCAATTTTTCGCACCCGTCATTTTTTTCATTGATGCTAGTTTGTCTGACTTTATTTTTCATCTCGTTGCCCGCACGAGCGCAGAAGACCATGCCTGAACCCGGCTCGTCCGACTCCGCTCAAATGATTGTCAGCGTGGAACCAAAACATGGCAACCAGATTCCCGCAATTACACAGCAAGATGTGATGGTCTATCAAGGGCACGATCGCCTCACTGTCACCGGCTGGGTTCCAGCCAAAGGAGATAAAGCCGGATTGGCGCTGGCGATCCTTATCGATGAAAGTGCGGGATTCAGCCTGGGCACGCAATTGAACGATATTAAGAGCTTCATTAATGAGCAGCCGCCTTCCACTTTGATTGCCGTCGGCTACATGCAAAACGGAACGGTGAAAGTGGCTTGCGATTTCACGGCGGATCACGCTGCGGCGGCCAAATCCGTGCGTCTCACGCTGGGATATTTTGGAGCGGAGGGCAGTCCTTACCTATCGCTTTCCGATTTCATCAAGAGGTGGCATTCCGATTCACCCTATGTTCGGCGCGAAGTCCTGATGATTACCTCGGGAATCGACAATGTTTACATGGGCAATATCGACAATCCGTACGTAGATGCGGCAATCCGTGATGCGCAGTGTGGCGGCGTCGTAGTGTATTCCATCTACACGCCAAGCGCGGGTCACATGGGTCACAGCTATTTCAGAACTTATTGGGGAGAAAATTATCTTTCCGAGCTTTCTGAAATGACCGGCGGAGAAAGCTATTATATTTTGGGGCCGCAGGCGCCAGTATCTTTCATTCCATACCTCAAGAAACTAAACGAACAGCTCCCCAATCAATTTCTGCTTTCGTTTCAGCCAAAACCGGAAAAAAAGGCAGGGCTCGAATCGATAAAAGTCACGAGTGAAATTCACGATGTCGATTTCCTGCACCAGACTAATGTGTGCGTTCAAGCCGAACCCAAAACTTGAGAAAATTCCCACTTGCATTTTAGGGTTTCGGGGATCGTGGAGGCCATTCCGTCCCGTTCACGGTGACTCTTTTTAGAGAACCGCGGCTTTCGGGACGGAATGGCTAATTTTCAATCGTAATTTAATCTCCCGGCCGCTGCGCCTACTCTCGCCCTGCTACTCCTTGATTATGATAAGGTAGTGGCACAAAAACTCATTCTCCTGGAGAAACGAGATGAAGGTTGGCGTAGCGGGACAAGGCGCGTTCGGGCAAAAACACCTCGAGGGCATCGCCAAAATTCCGGGCATCGAGGTCATCACGCTGACGGGCGGAAATCAGGCCGCCACGGAAGAAGTTGCCAGGAAATTCAAAATTCCACATTGGACAAGCGATCTCGGCGAGAGCCTGAAACAGCCCGGCCTTGAGGCGATGATCCTCGCGACCCCAACGCAAATGCATGCCAAACAGGGCGAGCAGTGCATGCGCGCAGGAAAACATGTGCAAATCGAAATTCCGATTGCTGATACCCTCGCGGATTCAGAACGCCTGGTAAAAGTCCAAAAAGAAACTGGCGTTATCTGCATGGGCGGACACACGCGCCGTTTCAACCCCAGCCACCAATATGTTCACAAGAAAATCAAAGCGGGCGAACTGAAGATTCAGCAGATGAATGTGCAGACGTATTTCTTCCGCCGCACAAATATGAACGCGGCAGGAAAACCGCGAAGCTGGACCGATCATCTCCTGTGGCACCACGCCTGCCATACGGTTGATCTTTTTCAATACCAGGCCGGCGAACTCGTTTCCGAATGCTACGGCGTGCAGGGGCCGATTCATCCGGAATTAAAAATTGCCATGGACATGGGCATCGTGATGAAAACTCCATCGGGTGCAATTTGCACATTGTCGCTTTCGTTCAATAACAAAGGACCTCTCGGGACCTTCTTCCGCTACATCTGCGATAACGGCACGTACATAGCGCGCTACGATGACCTGCTCGACGGCGACGAAAATAAGATTGACGTATCGAAGGTAGACGTGTCCATGAACGGCATCGAGTTGCAGGATCGCGAATTTTTTGCCGCCATTCAGGGCAAGCGCGAACCGAATGCCAGCGTCGCTCAGTGCTACACCGCCATGCAGGTGCTCGACCGGATCGAGAGATTTCTGAATTCAGCGGGCAAGGCCAGCGCTTAGTTTTGCGGGTTTTAATTTAAAAATTGCGCGGTTACAATAATTCCGCCAGGCGAGCCTGTTTTTGTGTGGCAAATTTCCCGGGTTCCGAGACGCATTCATCCGATCTTTCTGCGCTCGGCCCCCTTGCCGCCCATGAAAATCTTCGCTAAAGGTCTTTATACAATTCGAAATTAAATCATAAAGGTGCATCGAACCCTTCAGAGCAAATGCCACCTGAAT
>DATAPT010000284.1:0-5460 GCA_036265065.1 Candidatus Acidiferrales bacterium
CGCGCAACTCGGACCCGCTGGCCCGGCCGTGCAATCGACCGTTGAGCGCAGCCTCGATACGATTTTGCGGCTGGCGAACCTCTCTTCCCTTTCCTTTGCGAAACCGCCGTTTGATTCGACTAAGGGGGTCGTGCGCTCGAACAAGGATTTCGAGTTGTTTATCGCGTTTGATGCGGCGATTGACATTCCTGCGGAAGTTGCGCGGTTGAGGAAAGAAATCGAACGCCTGACAAAAGACATCGCATCGAAAGAAGCGCGCCTGCAAGATGAAACATTCCGAAGCAAGGCGCCGGAGAAGATCGTCCAGGGCATGGAGACGACGCTAGCGGAACGCCGAACAGAACTTGCCAAATTAAAAGAGCGACTCGCGCAATTCGAGAAGCTGAATGGATTCCAGAGCTGAAAGCGCCAGTGGATGATAGCCCATGGCAACGCCCTGGGTTGTTGTGGATTTAATTTGTGTTGCGCCCTGTAGGGGCGCATGGGACCCTCCACCCTTTCAGGGTGGATACTACGTTTTGAACACGTACCCGGGGCGTTGCCCCGGGCTAGTATCCTCCGCGCCGTTGGCGCGGCTTAAACTGTCGTAGTCGAATCTATACAAATCATGGCGCACAGCGCATTTCCGGGGACTACCGATCGGCGCATCGATGCGCTGCTCGCTGTGCTTGCCGACAATGCGATGATTGTGATCAGCGGCGCGAAAATTGCCCGCGAAATCGGCGTGACTCGCTCAACCGTGTGGCGGTGGATTGAAAAGCTTCGCGCTCTAGGCGTTAAGGTGAAGGGGCATCCGCGCAGTGGATATCAGATCGAAAAAGTTCCGGATCTTTTGACGCCTAAACTACTTCACCGCAGGTTGCAATCCGGGGCGCTCGGGAAACGCATCTATCATTTTTTCAAAATTGATTCGACCAATTCCGTGGCCATGACGCTTGGCGAGCGCGACGAGCCTCATGGAACCGTGGTCTTCGCGGAAGAACAAACGGCGGGGCGAGGCCGCGCGGGACACAAGTGGCATTCGGAAAAGTCGAACGGCATTTACATGACGGTGCTGCTGCGACCTCAAATTTCGCCGCAGCAGGCGCCGCTCATCACGTTGGTAGCGGGCCTCGCCGTGCGCGAAGCCATCATCGAGCAGACCGGGCTGACGCCCGACCTGCGCTGGCCCAACGATTTGTTATTTGGCCGCAAAAAATTCTGCGGCATTCTGACCGAAATGAACGCGGAGCAGGATCGCATCCATTTTGTGGCCGTGGGGATCGGCATCAACGTGAATCATGAGCGCATTCCCGACGAATTAGCGAAAATCGCCACTTCGTTGCGCATCGAGACGAAGCACGCGCAATCCCGCGTCGAGATCGTTGCGCGGTTGCTGCGGCACCTGGACTCCTACTACAATCGTTTCCTTGCGGAAGGGCCGGAAGCGATTGTGGCCCGCTTTTCGGAAGTTTCCAGTTTTGCGCGCGGGAAGCGCGTGCGAATCGAAGCTGCAACTGAAACGTACACGGGCACGACGGAGGGACTCGAGCCGGGTGGCCTTCTGCGTGTGCGGCGCGACGATGGACGAGTCTTGCCGGTGATTGCCGGAACTCTTTCCGAGGCGAATTAATGCTGCTGACTTTGGATGTTGGAAATACAAACACGGTGCTGGGATTTTTTCGCGGCATGGAACTTGTGGCCCACTGGCGGCTGACGACGGCACGCGATCAAACCGTCGACGAATATGGAATTCTCACGCGCGAGCTTTTTACGTTGGCGGGTATCGATCCGGCTTCAGTCAGCGGCGTGATCATTAGCTCGGTTGTGCCGCCGCTTAATTCCACGCTCGAGGAAATGTCCGAGCGATATTTTCACGTGAGAGCGTTATTCATTGAGCCGGGCGTAAAAACCGGCATGCCGATTTTGTACGACAATCCGCAGGAAGTGGGAGCGGACCGCATCGTGAACGCTGTTGCGGCCTACACGAAATATGGCGGCCCGTGCATCGTGGTGGATTTCGGCACGGCCATTAATTTCGATGTGGTCTCCGCGCGTGGCGAATACATGGGCGGGGTGCTTGCTCCTGGCATCGGCATTTCCGCGGAAGCATTATTCTCACGTGCGGCGCGCTTGTTCCGCGTGGAGATTAAAGATCCGGGAAAAATTATCGGCACGAACACGATGCAATCGCTGCAGTCCGGGCTTTATTACGGGTATGCGGACATGGTGGACGGAATTGTTACGCGCATCAAAGCCGTCGTTGGCGAAACCGCGCGCGTGATCGCCACGGGCGGGCAAGCGCCGCTGATCGCCAAAGCTTCGCGGCATATTGGAATCATTGACGAATTTTTGACGCTTGAAGGACTGCGCATTGTGTGGGAGCGAAATCAACTGGCCAAACGTCCGCCTTCATCCAATTCCGGAAAGGCGCCTGTCCCCTTTACCTCCGCGAAAGACAGAAAAAAACCGTCTTGAATTCCGGCAAATCGATGGCTGAGCTGAATTATTTTAATTATTTTACGGAAATCGAAGAATATTTCTGGCAGAAACGCGGCGCGCATCTTCTGGTGTCGCCCATCGACTGGGCCATTGTCGAAACCTGGCAGAAAGCGGGCATTCCCTTGTCCGCCGTTTTGAAGGGCATCGATCGCGCGTTTGAAAGCTATGCGCGGTCCAAGCGCGCCGCCGGTGGACGCCAGTTGAAAAGCCTGTCTTACTGCGTGGACGCCGTGCTGGAAGCCGCGGAGGAAGAAAAGGAAACAGCGGCGGGGACCGGGCCTGTCGCGCAGTCCTCAAAAAAGGAAGAAGAAACATTTTCGCGCGAAGCGTTGCGTTCCTTTTTTCAGAGAAATGCGGAGCAGCTGAGAAAAGCAGCGGATGCGGCGCGCGCCACACAGCTGGAGCTCGCTGCGCGCATGGAGGAAACGCACGCACGAATCACGGAACTGCTGGTGCTTGTCGATTCTCCCGGCGCGCTTGATCTGGAGGATCTGGAGCGCCGCCTGACCGTCGCGGAAGAAAAACTGACTGCCGCGCTGACTTCCGGCGCGCCGGAAGATTATCTTTTGGACATTCGTCGTGACATGGATCATCAACTCGCGCCCTACCGGCGAAAAATGAGTTCCGCGCAACTTTCACAACTCGAGCGTCAATATCTGCAGAAACGGCTCTGGGAGCGTTATAATCTTCCTCGCCTGAGTTTGTTCTACCTGACCTGAGGCCCGCGGCCAAAGATCACAACCCCGCATCGGAAAGCGACCCAAAATGGAAGTACGAATCGAAAAGTTAGTGTATGGCGGCGACGGCTTGGCGCACGAGGACGGCCACACGATCTTTGTTCCGTTAGTTCTCCCCGGAGAGTTGGTTCAAATTGATTCTTCCGCAAAGAAGAAGAAATTTATTAAGGGACGGCTGGAAAAAGTTGTCGAGCCTTCCGCGGAGCGCATACCCGCGCCGTGCCCGCACTACGGGCGCTGCGGAGGCTGCCAGTATCAGCACATGCCGTACGAGGCGCAGTTGCGCTACAAATCTGAAATTTTGCGCGAGACGCTTGGACGCATCGGGCGCATTCAGTGGACGGGGAATATTTATACGCACGCATCGCCGCCGTTCGGCTACCGCAATCGCGCGCAGTGGAAACTGAAGCCCAATCTGGAGGGCGCTGCGGGAAGCGCGGGGATTGGCTATTTTGAAATGGGCAGCACGAAACTTTGCGCCGTAACGGAATGCTCGATTCTTTCTCCACGGCTTGCAGATACATTTTCGCGCCTGCGCCAGATGGTTTCGAAGAGCAAAATCCTGTCCTCCATTGACGAAATTGAAGCCTTTGCCGATTCGAGCGATGAAAAGATTCTCTTGAACCTTTCGTCTGAAAAATTGAACGAGACTCCGGAAGCGATTTCCGCCGAGTTGCGAAAGGCTGTGCCGTACGCGGAATCCATTCTGATTCAAGATCGGCGCGCCGATAAATTCCATTTGGACGGCCCGGGATATCTGACGTACATCGTGAATGGCGCGCCTTATCGCGTCGGCCATCTTTCGTTTTTTCAGGTGAATCGCTTCATGGTCGAGCCGCTGGTGGCTGCCGCCGTGGGCGCTGCACGCGGGAAACTGGCGCTCGATTTATTCGCGGGCGTGGGATTGTTTACCGTGGCGCTGACCAGGAATTTTGAGCGCGCGATTGGCGTCGAATCGAATCTGGCCGCGGCGAAAGATCTGGAAATAAATTTGAAAGAGAGCGGCGGCGCGTCGCCCTCTTCGCGCAACATCACGGCGGAGGGATTTCTATCGCGTTGGCATGAAACTGCGGACCTCGTTGTGGTGGATCCGCCACGCGCGGGCCTTGAAGTGGAAGCGCTTGCACACTTGAAGAAAATTCGCCCTGCGAACATTCATTATGTTTCGTGCGATCCAGCCACCCTGGCTCGCGATTTGGCGCTGCTTGTGGGAACGCAGGAAGCAACTGGCCCCTTCGAGATCGAGGCTATTAATCTATTTGACATTTTCCCACAAACGTATCATATGGAGGTACTCGTACAGCTTAAACGGCGTACATGAAGCTTCCTTCCCTCTTCCCTGTCGCGTTTTTTGCCGGAGGAATTCTCCTCTCGATCGAGCTTCGAACTTTGGCCATTCCGCGCCCTGCGGCATATATCATGGGGGCTCTGCTGCTTCTACTTTGCGGCGCCATCGCGTTACGTAGAAATTTTGTTGTTGCCGCTGCGGTATTTGCAGCGGGCGCGTGGCTGGCGGCGGGGATCGTCGCCTCAAACCTCGAACGCGCGGCAGTTCCTTCCAATCTAGCCAGCACGCTCATCGAATCAGGAAATCTCGATGCAAGCACGGCTTTGCGTTGGCGAGGTAGGCTGCGCAGCGATCCGCTGCAACTCCCTTGGGGCAAGCGCTACGAAATAAACCTGGATGAGGTCGAAACAGCGCAAGGAGCCGCGCCTGTCGCCGGCGGGCTGAGACTCACTTACTATGATTCGGAATCGGCGAGTTCGGCGCCGCCACTTGTGCGTGCCGGAGATCGTGTCGAAGCGTTTGTGCGCGCGCGCACGATCAATAATTTTGGCGATCCAGGCAGCTTCGATACGCGCGGTTTTCTTGCAGCTCAAAATATTCAACTGCAAGGCGCGCTGCGCAACGGGCAGCTCCTCACCGTGGTCAACCATCCGCGATTGACTCTTTCCGATCATCTCGCTCGCCTCCGTGGGCGCTTTTTGCGAACGTTGGACGAACTTTTCAAAACGCGGCCGGAAGAAGGGGCGCTGGCCAGAGCCATGCTGCTCGGAGATCGCAGTTTTGTGGACCGCGACCGAGTGGTGAATTACCAGAAAACCGGCGTGTACCACGTCATGGTCCTGGCCGGGTTGCACGTCGGCGCGCTCGCGGCATTTTTCTTGTGGGCGCCGCGCAAATTGCATTTCGGATTGTTCCCTCGTGTTCTACTTACAATCCTTGCGCTCGCGGCCTATG
>DATAPT010000285.1:0-5039 GCA_036265065.1 Candidatus Acidiferrales bacterium
CGATGCAACCGTCAGCCAATAGATGGCCTTCATGCTCCACTGGTTTGACTAGACCCGGAAAGGCGCAACTCGCGCGGATCGCCACTTCAATCGGTCCTCGTGAAAATACGTAAGGCGCGCCCGTGTCCAGGTCGGTAGCGACCATGGACATTGGAATTGACAGTTCTTCCAGCAACGTGGCTCGAAACCATGTTTGAACGAATTTACCGATGCAATCTTTTCTTTGCTCGCCGGAGCTGGATTGCCGCGGATGAAAGCGCAGAAAATCGCGTACGCGCACGCGCCTGCCGAGTTCGCACAGATCGCGCAAAAAAATGCCGTCCGCATAGGCCGCTCCAAGCAGGGCGCCAATACTTGTGCCGACGATTCTGGAAATGGGCAAGCGCTCCTGTTCGAGAACTTCCAAAACTCCCAAGTGTGCAAAGCCTCTGGAGAATCCTCCACCCAGCGCGAGGATGATTCCGGGTCCGTTACTCCCGCAGCCCGCGATGCGCGCTTGCAAGCCGCGGTTTGATTGGCGATCAGAATTATCGGGGCTTGGCTCGGGATTGCGAAACGCTGGCATGCCTCAAGTTTGCAGATGCGCGGCGAACAGAACAATGAAGCGGACGTGCTAGCTGTGAAGTACTCAAGTACCCTGTACCAATTTGGCCGAAAAATTTGTGCCCCAACGGCTAACAGTACTTCTCTCCTATCGAATTGTGGCCTACGTACCATTGTTAGTCTCCGTAACGAAATGGAAAATGCCAATTGTCAGACGGAACTAGACAGAAGCGAATCGACCTGAGGGGGTCAACGAGATGCCAAGCGCATATGCATCCTGGGTAGGTCAGGCAGTGATTCTGCAAGTGGCAGCTGGCGATTTACGCGTTCCTTTGCGCGGCATCATTGTTGGCGAATCTGACGGCGCGGTTCGGTTCCGCATTGGCGACACCTGGGACATCGACATCTACAAGCCCATGATCCTGGCCGTGGAGCAGGACAATTGGGCAAGCCTCGTTATGAACTAGATTCTTAATCCTGGCGTTCGGACGAGGAGCCCTATGAAACTACAGACTCGATTGATACACGAGGAAGTCCGAAGAGAACTGGTGGACGAAGGTCGGGCCGCTTACCTGTTGGGCCTACCTCAAGAGCAGTTGCGCGAAATCAGCGAGATGTCCGGCTTGGGACACATGGAAGGAACCGAGAGCGCGCTGCGAATGGTTTTCACGTACGAAGAATTGCATAAGCTTTGCCAGATTATTGTGGGCCCGTCGTCCTAGTTCAGGTTGTTACGTGGACGGAGGTCGTAGCACGGCCCTAAAAATATTACTCCGGCCCCTGCTCTGTTTTATCCCCCCGGCCCCGGGTTTGCATCCCCCTGACGAACCCGGGGCCATCTCCCCTTGCTTTGTAATTCGTGAATCGTGATTTGTGGAAAATACGGTGACTAGTGACTAGTGACTGGTGAAACGAAAGACTGCTCGCCTTGCCTGGTTATGTTTTAACTCTCAACTCTCAACTGTTAACTCTCAACTGGCATCCGGCCAATCTCGCGGCAGCCCTATAAGCGACGGATCCAGCTCACTGATCGACGCACAGCCCAGGAGCTTCATCGTTCGTTCGAGGTCTGCGCGGAGAATTGAGATGGCCCTGTGCACGCCGGGTGTGCCGGCGGCGGCCATGCCGTAGGCGTAGGCGCGGCCTACGAGCACGGCGCGCGCGCCCATACAGATTGCTTTGATAATGTCGCCGCCTCGTCGCACGCCTCCATCGACCAACACTTCCACTTGCCCGTTCACCGCCTGCACAATTTCCGGAAGCGCTCGCAGCGTGGCTGAAACGCCATCGAGCTGGCGGCCTCCGTGGTTGGATACCACAACTCCTGCGGCCCCTACGTCGATGGCGCGGCGAGCATCGTCGCCTGTCAGTACGCCCTTGGCGACAATCGGGCCGGGCCATACTTCGCGCAGCCAGTGAAAATCCTGCCAGGTCACTACAGAATCCGCGAGGGCAGCGGCGACATCGATCAGAGCCATCTGCCCCACGCCGGGAATAATTACGTTGGGCAAGGTGTGCAGGCCGCCGTCCAGAAAATAGGAAGCTACCCATCCGGGGTGCGTGAAGAATTGCGCGAGGTGCGGAATCATTCCAAAATAATTTCCGCTCATCAGTTGTCCGGTGCCGTTGCGGATGTCTCGTTCGCGCATTCCCGCCGTGCCCGTATCGATCGTAACGAAGAGAGCTGTGAATCCCGCGGCCCACGCGCGCGCCAAAGCCGCCTCGGCGGCGGCGCGGCCGCCCAATAAATAAAGCTGGTACCAGACGGGGCCCTTCGTGGCGGCGCGAACGTCTTCTAATTTGTGTCCGGCAATTGTGGAAAGAATGTAGGCCGTGCCTGCCGCGCTCGCTCCACGTGCCGCCGCGCATTCGCCCTCGGGATGCATCAGGCGGCTGTAGCCGATTGGCGCGAGAATCGCGGGGAAAGCAAGTTCCGCGCCTAATACT
The DNA here is from genome assembly GCA_036265065.1 of Candidatus Acidiferrales bacterium. GTDB lineage: Bacteria > Acidobacteriota > Terriglobia > Acidiferrales > UBA7541 > Palsa-360. The sequence continues at coordinate 2,491 of DATAPT010000285.1, forward strand.
TTTACGCGCAGGTCGCACTGAGGCACGGCCATTGCGTTGCGCGGGCGAAATGTCAGAGATTCAAACGCGCGCACATTTTCGCGCAAGGAAGTTTCGCTTTCGGCGCCGCCGTCGAGATAATCGAAAACGGCGCGTGGGAGGCGACGCATGGCGCGTGCGCGAAGGTCGGCAATGTTCACGACGCGAGGTGCGGAAAGCGAGCGCGGCCAGCTACTCATGCTTCACCAATCCGAACAGGGAAGAATCCCCCAATAGATTTTGCAAAATTAAGATGATCATGGTGGCAGGCATTGTACACGACGAATCCATCGGTCGAAAATGCGCGGTTCCATTTCGGTTGCGGTTATTTTTGGTTGGGCAAACTCACGGAACACGAATCCGCAGGCGACGAATCAACGGACTACATAACCCGAACTACAAAACCCAGAACCATGAATCCGCGCCAACGGCGCGAAGGAAAATAGTCCGGGGCAATGCCCCGGGTATAAAGCCGCAAAATCGAAATCCGCCCTGAAGGGGCGGAGGGACCCACGCGCCCCTTCAGGGCGCATGACATTTTTAATTCCCTCAAAACCCAAGGCGTTGCCCTGGGCTAACTTACTTCGGCGCTTTCAGCACCGGAAACCTTGAGGAAGGCTACGCGCGAATTTCTAAGTCATCCTGACTTCCCATTGCGCCGGAATCCTAGAGGAATCAGCCAACGTTCCATTTTCTGTTTTTATTTGACACCGCGGACGGTTGCCACGAAACTGAACAGCCGCGTCTTGCACACGAAATGGTCTCATCGCAGACGGATATTTCATGACACTGACGCTACTCGACTGGGCCGTGATCGGCGGATATCTGCTGTTGATGCTTGCGCTGGGAATTTATTTTCGGCGACGCTCGAGCCGCAACACGGAAGAATATTTTGTTTCCGGTCGGCAGGTTGCCTGGTGGCTGGCGGGAACCTCAATGGTCGCCACAACATTCGCCGCGGACACGCCGCTCGTGGTGACCGGACTCGTCTATTCGCAGGGAATTGCGGGGAACTGGCTGTGGTGGAGTTTTCTGCCTTCGGGAATGATGACGGTATTTTTATTTGCACGTTTGTGGAGGCGCTCCGGCCTGTTGACCGATGTGCAGTTCGCGGAAATGCGTTACTCGGGCACGCCTGCCGCATTCTTGCGTGGATTTCGCGCCGTTTACCTCGGATTGCTGATGAATTGCCTGATCCTCGGCTGGGTGACCAAGGCGATGACCAGCATCGTGGGCTCGATTTTTGGCAAAAGTGAATCCACAAGTCTCGCCATCTGCATTTTCTTTCTAATTCCGTTCACCGGATTTTACGTTTCGCTCGGCGGCCTCTGGGGCGTCCTGTGGACCGACTTGTTCCAATTCGTTTTGAAAATGGGCATCGTGATTGCCGTCGCCTATTATGGCGTGCGCGGCGCGGGCGGAATGCACGCGATGTTGGCGAAACTTTCTGCGATACGTGACATTGCCGGTCCGGCAGCATCGAACATCACGGCAATGTTTCCTGATTTTTCCCGAGGACTCACGGGCGAAGCGTTATGGACGCTGCCGGTACTCACGTTTCTCATGCACCTGGGCGTGCAATGGTGGGCATTCTGGTATCCGGGATCGGAGCCGGGCGGCGGCGGTTATATCGCGCAAAGAATTTTCAGCGCGCGCGATGAGCGTCACGGACTGCTCTCCGTGCTGTGGTTCAACATCGCTCACTACGCGTTGCGCCCGTGGCCATGGATTCTGACCGCGCTGGCGGCCGCCGCTCTTTATCCCGGCTTGCAACATCCGGAAACAGGATACATGCTTATAGCTACCACTTATATGCCGCACGCGCTGCGCGGAATTTTGATCGCGGGATTTATGGCCGCGTTCATGTCCACGATCGCGACGCAGCTGAATTGGGGCAGTTCGTACCTGGTGGAAGATTGTTACAGGCGATTTATTCGTCGCGATGCGACGGAAAAACATTACGTGAACGTTTCGCGGATCGCCACGCTTCTGCTGGTCGCGGCGTCAGCCTATGTTTCGGCGGAGCTCGTGACCATCGGCCAGGGCTGGGAAGCAGTGCTTGAGGTTGGAGCGGGGACCGGAGGAGTTTATTTGCTGCGGTGGTATTGGTGGCGCATCAATGCATGGAGCGAAATTTCGGCGATGGCCACGGCGCTTGTGATGACGTTAATCCTGCATCATTGGCATTTGTTTACGGGAAGCGGGCCTGTGATTTTCGCGAAGACAACACTCACGACCACCGCAGTGACAACCGCCGTGTGGATTGCGGCTACATTGCTTACGCCTCCCGAGCCGCAAGAAATTCTGCTGCCGTTTTACAGGAAGGTGCGGCCGCACGCCGCGGGTTGGCGGCACATTGCCGCTCTGGCGCCCGATTTGCCTGAGACGCGCGACTTGGGGAAAAATTTACTGGCGTGGGCACTGGGCTGCGCTATGGTATACGCGGCACTATTTGGCATTGGAAAAATTTGTTTGGGCGCGCCAGGAACCGGTATGATGCTTCTGGCGTCGTCCGCAGTGTGTGGCGCGTT
>DATAPT010000286.1:0-5500 GCA_036265065.1 Candidatus Acidiferrales bacterium
TGTTGCGCCCGCGGACAAAGGAAGGGCGCGCGCGGCGATCTCAGAGTGGTTGTCAGCCGCGATGCCCGTGATGGTGCGCGTAAATACTTCAGAAAGTGAATGGTTTCGCGACGATCTAACGCTGGCAAAAAAGCAGGGCATCATTGGCGTTTTGTTGCCGAAGGCCGAGCGATTGGAAGAGATACGCCTTGTGGCGGAAAGTTTTGGCCCCGGCGTGCCCATCCTGCCGCAAATTGAAACTGCGCGCGGTTTCCGGAACGTGCAAACTTTGGCCGGCGCTCAAAATGTGCAGCGCCTCTTGTTTGGTTCCATCGACTTCCAGCTGGATCTCGGAATGCTGGCTGAAGAGGACGACCTGCTCTATTTCCGTTCGCAAATTGTTCTCGATTCGCGCCTTGCGGGAATTTTGCCGCCGGTGGATGGAGTTACAACGGACATCAACTCGCCGGATCGTGTGCGCGCCGATACGTTGCGTGCGCGTCGCCTGGGCTTTGGCGGAAAAATGTGCATTCATCCCAAGCAAGTGCCCATTGTGAATGAATGCTTCGCTCCCACAGATCAGGAAGTGGCTTGGGCCACGCGAGTGGTCGAGGCTTCCGCAGCGGCTCCCGGCGCGGCAATTTCGGTGGATGGGAAAATGGTGGACCGTCCTGTGCTCGCTCGTGCGGAAGCCATCCTGGCCATCGCGGCGCAATTACGAACGCAATAATCTGCGCTGAATCGTTTGACATCAGCTGAAGTCTCGTTCGAACCCTACTGACGATGTTTCGGGGCGGCCTTCGAACGTGGTATTCTTTTTCGTCGCTCAATCAGTGCGGGCGTGGCGGAATGGCATACGCAGCGGACTTAAATTACCTTGAGTGCTCACGGGGAAACCTGTGATGCAGAACTGCTCAAATTCGGGGAAACCTTAACTGGCGATCCCGAGCCAAGCCTGAAACTTTTTTAAAAAAGTTTCAGGAAGGTGTAGAGACTAGACGGGCAGCACCTAACCTCCGGCAATAAGGAGTAAGGCGAAGGGATAGTCCAGACCGCAAACCTGCGATGTCAGGGCGGCGAAAGCCGTAGACGGTAAGAAAATCCGCAGGGTCGTAAGGCCCGTGTGGGTTCGACTCCCACCGCCCGCACCACTTTTTTCCCCTAAAAAAAGGGTAGTCTCGATACCCGGCGCTGTTAGCAGAAATTTTCCAACTCCATTACATATTTATTCGTGTTGGCTGCTTTGTGGCGCCGGCGTCTCGCCGGCAGTTTTCCCGAGTCACAAGCTGGGGAAATGAATACGAATGGTGTCAGAGGAGAGATGGTAGGGGCACGGCATGCCGTGCCCTACGGCTTACGCTAGATTTTTTTGCAGCGTAGCTTTGTCCAGTTCGTTTTCCCATCGCGCTACGACAAGGGTTGCCACACCGTTTCCAATCATGTTGACGACTGCTCTTGCCATGCTCATGAAGCGGTCGATGCCAATGAGCAGCGCCATGCCGGCAACCGGAATTGTTGGGATAACCATCAGCGTCGCCACGAGCGCGATGAACGCCGCTCCGGTAACGCCGCTGGCTCCCTTGGAAGTAAGCACGGCTACGGCGAAAATTGTGAGCTGCTGAGTGAATGTTAAATGAATATTGGTGGCCTGCGCGACGAACAGCGCGGCCATGGTCATGTAAAGGCTGCTGCCGTCCGTGTTGAACGTGTAGCCCGTTGGCACCACGAGGCCGACCAGCGATTTCGAGCAGCCCAGCTTTTCCATTTTGGCCATTAGGGTTGGCAGAGCCGGGTCCGACGAACTCGTTGCCAGCACGACTACGATCTCGTCAAAAATATAGGATAGGAATTTGAAAATATTGAATCCTGAAACCCAACCGATCAGGCCGAAAACGACCAGCACAAAGAAAATGCAAGTCAGGTAGAACACAAAGATTAAATATCCCAGCGGGCCGAGAGATGCGATTCCGTACCGGCCAATGGTAAAGGCCATGGCGCCAAATGCGCCGATGGGGGCCAGCTTCATCAAAATATTGATCACACCGAACACGGCGTGCGTCAAGGCCTCGAACAATTCCACAACCGGTTTGCACTTGGGCCCAACGATGGCCAGCGCGAAGCCGAACAAAATCGCCACCAGCAACACCTGCAGGATATTGCCCTTGGCAAACGCATCCACCATGGTCGTGGGGATAATGTTCATCAGGAAGTCGGCCACTGTTTGTTGCTTGGCGGCGCCCGCGTAATCCGCCACGGATTTCGCGTCCAACGTTGCGGGGTTAATGTTGAAGCTCGAGCCCGGATGCAACACGTTGCCCACGAGCATGCCGGTGAACAACGCGAGCGTGGAAACAATCTCGAAATACAGGAGCGCTTTTCCGCCAATCCTGCCGACCTTTTTCAAATTCTCCATGCCGGCGATGCCTGTAACCACCGTGCAAAAAATAATCACGGTGATGACCATGGTGATCAGGCGAATAAAGCCGTCACCGAGAGGCTTCATCTTGACGGCCGACGCAGGTCTGAAATATCCGTAAATAATTGCGAGGGCCACGCCGATCAACACCTGGCCCCACAGTGTCAAATAAAAAGGAGTTTTCTTCTTCGGTTGCATGGGTTCAGCAACGGTTGTCGATTGATCTGCCGTGGATATTGGCACCATCTAAATTCTCCTTGAGTCGAGCGCCTATGCTAGGCCCTAAAAGGCCTCAAAGCAAGACAGGTCATTTATTCATTTGCCCGGTTCAAGGGAGTCTATCACTGGATGAGCTTTTCTGGTTCAAGAATGGCAGAGGCCAGGTCATTGAGGAAAAGAGCGCCGCGCGCGCCATCCAGAACGCGGTGGTCGCAGGAGAGTGTAAGAGTCAGCATCGGGCGGATCGCGGGTTTGCCGTCGACGGGAACAACGCGATCGGCGATACGTCCAACGGCCAGGATGGCAGCTTGCGGCGAGACGATAATCGCAGTAAACGCATGGACCTGATACATTCCGAGATTGCTGATTGTAAATGTCGCGCCTGTAATGTCAGCAGGGCGCAATTTCCCGCCGCGCGCCCGCTCCGTCAGGTCGCGCCGCATCACGGCAATTTCGCCTAGTTTTTTCTTGTCCGTGGAGGGAATTGCAGCAACCACCACGCCATCTTCCACGGCCATGGCGACTCCCACATTAATTTCAGAATTGAGCTGAACGCCGTTGCCGCTCCAGCTCGCATTTACAGTAGGATGTTTCGCCAGCGCGTGCGCCACCGCTGCAATCAGTAAGTCTGTATGGCTGAGTTTTACGCCGCGGTCTTTTTCAATCCCCGGCGCAAATTTTTCACGCGCGGCAATCAGCGCGCTCGCATCGATTTCCCGGATCACGAAAAAATGCGGCGCAGACGTCCAACTCTGCGTTGTGCGCTCAGCCATCAATCGAGCCACTTGAGAAAGGGGCTGAGTGGCATAGGCTTCAGCCTGTGCGCTTTTAGTGTTGGCGGTAGCTGCTCCGCCAGCCGCCACGAACGCCAAAATATCTTCCGCCTGAATTTCTCCCTCGCCGCCCGTGCCGCGAACGCGTGAGAGGTCCACGCCATGTTCCTTTGCGAGTCGTCGCGCTTTGGGGGAAATCCTTGCATTGGCTGCCGGTGCGGATGTTGTTTGCGCGGATACCTGTGTTGGAGGAGCGGGGGAAGCGGTTACCGCCGTTTCCATACGCCGCCCAGAAGCAGCGGCAATCTCCGCCGGAATTTCTTCGCCGGGGCTCACCACCCAGGCAATCGTCTGGCCCACAGGAATGACGTCGCCCGCGTGCGCCTTGACGCCGACAAGAATGCCATCCGCCGGCGATTCGATTTCCACGACGGCCTTGTCGGTTTCAATGTCAAGCAAGGGCTCACCCTTGCCAATGGCTTCGCCTTCTTTTTTTCGCCAGGAAATCAGCTTGCCTGTTTCCTGCGCCATTTCGAGCGCGGGCATAACGATGCTGTGGGCCATGTGTGCCTTCTTTTATTTTCGGATTATTTACCGGCTCGACCTTTGACCTTCGGCGGCTTTTTTCCCAGCGCCTTGGAGCTTGCCGCAACCATTTTCACCACATCCGCGTTGGGAGGTCCGTCATGTTCGCGCGTGGTTTCAAGCGGCCCGTCGACTGTTACATAAGGCGCGCCCGCAACCAATAGTTTTTCAGCAGGGAAGCGCGTGATCACTTCGTGACCGGTTTCGGTGACGACGATTTCCTCTTCGATGCGCGCTGCGCTCCAGCCATCCTTCGCGGGCCAGAATGTTTCCAGCGCGAAAACCATTCCCGGTTTCAATACGTGCGAATGATCCAGCGAAACGAGGCGGCTGATCACCGGCTTTTCCCAGATCGCGAGGCCGATGCCGTGCCCGAATTGCAGCGCGAAGGCCGCTTCCTCGTCGGGGAAGCCGAACTCCTGCGCTTTGGGCCACACGGAGGCGACTTCCGCCGTCGTGCGTCCCGGTTGAATAAGGGAGATTGCCGCATCGAGATAATCGCGGCAGCGCTTGTAAGCGTCGACCATCGCGCGCGAGCTGTAGCCGATTGAAAATGTGCGGTAGTAGCAAGTGCGGTAGCCCATGTAGGAATGCAGAATGTCGTAGTACACGGGATCGCCGGGGCGCAGCACCCGATCGGAAAACACGTGAGGATGCGGATTGCAGCGTTCGCCGGAAATCGCGTTCACGGCTTCGACGTATTCGGAACCGAGATCGTACAGAACTTTGCTCACGAGGCCGACCGCTTGATTTTCGCGCATGCCGGGCTTCATTGCGCAATACAAATCATGGTACGCGGCATCCACCATCATCGCCGACGTGTTGAGAAGCGTGATTTCATCCTGTGTTTTGATCACGCGCGCGTCGGACATGATTTGCTGCCCGTCGACAACGGTGATGCCTTCCTTCTGCAATGCAAAAAGAATCGGCGGCTCAATGATATCGACGCCGAGCGGTTCCTTGTGCAGTCCGCGCTTTTCCAGTTCGACGCGGATTTTTTTTGCTACATTTTCCGCGCGCCCCATTTCCGGCGACATAGCTCCGCGCAAGAGAGGAATTCCCGCCTGCGAGCGCTCGCCCATCCAATGGCAGTGCATGCGGTGATGCTTCGCCGCCGAGCCGAAATCCCACATCAGCGGCTCGTCATTTTGCGGCAGCAGCGTGAAGCGGCTGTTCTTGTCCTGCGCCCACGTCCCGATGTGCGTCGCGGTGATATAGCGCACATTGTTCATGTCAAAGCAGAGCAGCGCGCCCATGGAAGATTCGGCGAGAAGTTTTTTCGCGCGCGCCAGACGCTCGGTTCGCAAGCGTTCAAAATCTACGCGGTCTTCCCAATCGACCGCCATCGTTCCGTATGTAGGTAATGCCACGATGCACCCCCCGCCAGAAGTAGCACAGGCTTCAGCCTGTGGGTTTAGATTTTATTTCCGGAAAACAAATGTAGCGCCAACCTTCAGGTTGGCATTTTCAGTTTATGCTAATGCAAACAGATGCCCGCCTGAAGGCGGGCGCTACAAATTTCTTTTAC
>DATAPT010000287.1:0-1611 GCA_036265065.1 Candidatus Acidiferrales bacterium
CCCATGATTCCGGTGTGACGATCCTGCACAAAAGTTCCGACGGGCTCCGTGGTATTAACGATCTTGAAAGCGTTAAGCGGGGAGGGCAGTGTAGCCAAAACATCCGCCTTATTCATTGGCAGATCCACCGAGCCGAACTGCAGCAATGGATGGCCGCAAGCCAGCAGCCGCTGCGGGTCTACATAAGTCACAGTGCAGGTGGCTTCGATATCCATGTCGCCGCGCACCAAAATCGCACTAATCGCTGAACCAGCCTCAAGCGGCTCAGGCTGCTTTTCATCGCTGCTTGAGCCCGCGCCCATGACCGGAACAATTCCAGCGGCACCGAGCTGTCCAGCGAAAAGCTGCACGGCCTGTTCAGAAAATCCGTTGAAGGCGAGCGGAGTCTCAATCGGCTTCAGGTAATTCGCAAAACTCTTTACCGGAGAATCCTGCGGCGATCCCGGCAAGGCAATGCTCTCCCCAGGTCCAGCGGTCTTGCCAATCGCCGAAATTGCAGAAGGACTCACCGCCGACGTCTCCTCGGCGGGCGAACGATCGAGTGCGCTGATCTCCAGCATGTCCGCGATTGGCGTCACACCGGCAATGGGTTCCTTGGAAAATTCTCCGATGCGAAACGCCAGCGCTCCGGCGAGTTTTCCGTCGAAATAAACCGGACTGCCGCTCATGCCCGCAACCACGCCGGTATACTCAACCTTCTGCCCGTGCAAGCGCACCAGGATGATGTCGCCCTTGGGCCCATTCACGTTGTGCAGCACGCCAAGCACTTCCACTTCCATGGCTTCAGGCTTCACGCCCTGAAATACGGTGTAGGCCACCCCCCGCATTCCAGCGTGAATCTGGCTCACAGCAATGGTTTTAGGGTTTTGCGCGACCGAAGAAGAAGACGGCGTTTGGCTGAACGCAAAGGAAGCAAAAGACAGGGTGGCGGCAACAAATGCAACAGCAAATTTTCTCATGAACCAATACCTGGCAGAACTGGATCAGCCCTACCTAAACAGAATTAGATTTCGCCAAATTGTAAGTCGTTGCCAGGAGGGGGAATACTGGGAGCCAGGCAAAACATCCCAATCGCGAATCCTTGCGTCTATACTAGCACAAGGATTTTTGTTCTTTATCCGCTTTTTTGCTGAGGCTAATATGTTTTTCAAACGGAAGGTCATACCCCTGCGGATACATTCGAAAAGTTTTGAGCATGTGATGCTGACCTTGGCCGCTTGCCTGTTGCTGCTTTTCGCCAGCGCTCCGCTTTCCGCACAGGATCAAGCGCAAGCGCCACAAAGCCCGGCGCCCAATCAAGATAACGGGAAGCCCAGGCAGGACGCTCCGTCCGAGGCTGGGGGTCCCACTGGCGACATCGGCCCCTACACCATTCCAAGGAAAAGTACCGAAGCGCCTCCCCCTCCGCCCCCACCTGCCTCAACGCCGAAGGTCGAAGGCCTGCCGGATTATTCCATTAAAGTAAACGTTCCTCTCGTCAACGTCGACGTGATGGTGACCACGAAGAGTGGCGACTTTGTCTCCGGCCTGAAAAAAGACAATTTCCGGCTGTTTGAAGACGGATCGCAGCAGCAGATCACCAACTTCAACATCTCGCAAGCTCCCATCACC
>DATAPT010000288.1:0-3980 GCA_036265065.1 Candidatus Acidiferrales bacterium
AGGCGCGCAAACCCAAGTTCGGACGTTCGGACAACTGATCGGCCATTTGGCCAATTTCAATTACCGCTGGTGCTCAGACGGGAAGGGCGAAAAAAACCCGATGGAGACAACGGATTTTGAAAAGCTTACCGCAAAGGCTGATCTGCTAAAAGCCCTGAACGGCGCTCTCACCTATTGCGACGGGGCTTATGCGATGCTCACGGACGCAAATTCCATGGACATTGTGGAAGGCACGCGTGACGACGGGACGAAAGCTCCCGTGCTGCGCATCAGCCGATTTTTTTCGAACGTGGCGCACAACAATGAACACTACGGCAATCTCGTTACGTACATGCGCATCAAGAGCATTGTTCCGCCATCGTCAGAACCGCGCTGATTTTTTTTCTAGCCCGCAAGATCCCTACGGCGGTTGACATCGCTTGCGTCCGGTGTGTACCGTGTCCGCATGTCATCCGAACCAATTGAATATTCTGGCGCAAAATCACAGGTTGGCGTTGAGATCGAGCGGGCAGGCGACGTTCTTAATTTTACTCTGGACAATGCCGCGCACGAAAACGAAGTGACCGGAGCAATGTTTGACGCGATGCTTGAGGAACTTCGCCGTGAGGCTGCGCAGCCAAGCGCTCGCGTGTTGCGGATTCGCGCGAAGGGAGAAGTTTTCTGCACGGGGCGCGAACGCGCCGGCCGGGACGCAGTGTCGATTCATCATGAGGCCGCGCGGCTCATCGAATTCAAGCGCGCGCTGCGCACTTCCTCGCTGATCAGCGTTGCGGAAGTGCAGGGCGATGCGTTCGGCTTCGGCTTCGGACTCGCGATTGTCTGCGACTTCGTCCATGTTGCGGAAAATACGGCGCTCGGTTTTCCGGAGATGAAATTCGGTCTTGCACCGGCCGCAATCATGGCGTATCTCGGCGAATACGCGTTGCCGCGTTTCGCTTTTCCACTTGTGCTGTTCGGCGATCCTATTACGCCGCAACAGGCGCGCGAAATCGGACTTATCTCGCACGTCAGCCCACCAAGCATGCTTACGTCCGACGTCGATGACCTCATTGAACGCATTCTGCGCCTCGATCCGAACGCCGCCCGCAACTGTAAAGAATTTTTCCAAACAACTCTGCAAAATTCATTCGACCAAAATTGCCGCTTGGCCACGGAAGCGTTGACGGTGGGCAGCCTCGCCGTGCTTTCGAGGAAGAAATGAGCTGACCGTGCCCGTAAACGCGGGAGCACGCCTGGACCGGTTGCCGATTTCGTCGTTCCATCGCCGCATCATGTGGCTGATCGGCGCGGGAATGTTCTTCGACGGCTTCAATATTTATATTGAGGCAACGGTTTTGGGCGCGGCGCTGAAGAGCGGATTTTCCACGCTGGGGCAGAACGCGAAATTCGTTTCACTCACATTTGTCGGGATGATGCTCGGATCGTTCGTCACCGGTTTTCTCGGCGACCTCTGCGGGCGACGCTTCACGTACCAGGCAAACCTTGCCATCTTCGGATTCGCTTCTCTGGCCGCCGCGTTCGCTCCATCCATGAACGTTTTGATTTTGCTTCAATTTATTATTGGACTCGGGCTGGGGGCTGAAAATGTTGTGGGATATTCCACGCTCACTGAATTCGTTCCACCGGGATCGCGCGGCAAATGGCTCGGCTTCATGACTGTCTTCGTCGTTACCGGATTGCCGGCGGCCGCTTTGCTCGGAACGCTGCTGGTTCCGCACTTCGGCTGGCGCGCCATGTTCGTCATCGGAGGAATCGGCGCGCTCTTTGTCTGGTATCTGCGAAAATCATTGCCCGAATCTCCGCGCTGGCTCGAATCCGTTGGACGAAATGAAGAAGCCGAAATTTTGCTCACGGCAATTGAAAAAGAAGTTTCGCTGCAGCATTCTCCCTTGCCGGAGCCAGCCGTTTTCCACCCTGTAAAATATTCGCGAGAACTTTCTTCGCTGCTCAGTCCCGCGATTCTTCCCCGCATGATTGTGGGCGCGACTTCGCTCATAGTGATCAACACTTTGCTCCACGGATTCGTGACCTGGCTGCCCACTTTTTTTGTGCAGCAGGGATTGAGCATCGCGCGATCATTCCGCTATTCGCTGGTCATGGCGCTCGGCGCGCCGCTTGGCTCCGCGATTGGCGCATTCACCGCCGACTACTGGGGACGCAAGCCGACCATCGTAGGGGCTTCGTTAATGACCATCGCGATTGGAAGTTTTTACCCGTTCATCACGGGTCCCGCAATCTTGATGGTCGTGGGATTTTCGCTGATCGTTCCGATCTATGTGCTCGTCGCGCTGCTATTCGCAATTTATATTCCGGAACTTTTTCCCACTGAAGTGCGGCTGCGCGCGTCCGGAATTTGTAATACATTTGGGCGGGGCGCGATTATCTTCACGCCTTTCATTGTTGTGGCGCTTTTCCGGTCTCACGGAATTGGCGGCGTGCTCCTGTTCATGATCGGCCTTTTGATTGTGCAAATTATTATTGTCTTAACGCTGGGAGTGGAACCGAAAAAGCGCCGCCTGGAGGAAATTGAAGCAGAGGCGGAAATCGCTCCCTTTCAGCATGAGGTGCGGAATCCATAAATTCAATTGGATGCGCGCAGTGAATTTGATTTTGCCGGCGAATAATATTTTCTAACGGCGGTTGTTACGCCACTCCGTAGTTTGACTTTTGGGTATTCAAGTGATGAAAAATCTGGTTTGGTTTAGGGAGGATTGGAAATGAAAAAGTCGGACACACCGGTATCAAGTTCCGAACTCGGACGGCGCGATTTCGTAAAAATGGCCGCAGGCGGCGCGATGATCGCCGCACTGCCTGCGGGCGCAACCGCGCAGACAAAAGAGAAAGGTGTGGACTGGTGGGACGCCCATCCCGGCAAGAGCGGACCGGGAAAACCTGCCGCGATTGATTGCCACGCGCACTGGTCGCCGGAAGCCTATAACAAGGCGTTGGCCGACCTGGGAAATCCGCTCGCCAATCCGAATCCACTGAATTCCGATCTTGAAAAGCGCGTTAAGTGGATGGACGACCACGAAGTCCAAATGCATTGCCTGACGCTTTCCGGCTCGATGCCCTGGCAGTGGACGTCTGCCGAGCAGGGCGCGCATCTCGCCGAAATCATCAATGACGTGGGCATTGAAGCGTGCAAGAAATATCCATCCCGTTTTGTTTTGGGTGCTGAACTTCCGATTCGCGATCCTCAACTTGCACTCAAAGAATTGAATCGCGTTGCCGGGAAACCAGGTGTGCGCGCCGTTCATTTGCCGGACTCGATGGAGCGGCACGATTACATTATCGATCCCAATTTCGCTCCGGTTCTCGCGCGCATTGAGGAACTTGGCTATCCGATTGTTTTCCACCAGATGGATGGAGAAGCGAATAGTTACGGCGGCAGCCGCGTCATGGGCAAGATCAATCTCTCAGCGGGACTCGACGCGCCCATCGATCACACCGTGCTTGCCACAAAATTAATGATGTCGGGAACGGCGGATAAATATCCGAAGTTGGAGATGATTTTGCCGCATGCGGGAGGCGCGTTCCCTTATCTTGCGGGAAGAATCGAGCATTTTTTCTATCATTTCAATGGGCAGCAAGTCACGCTTGCCCACCCGTTCCGCGATTATTTGCGGCGATTTTATTACGACTATTTAATTTATTATCCGGAGGCATTTCAGTTTCTCGTCACCATGGTGGGAACGGATCGTATCGTGGTGGGAACGGATATTTTCGCCGCGCAGGACGTGCAATATCCAACAGAAGTGCTCGACCAATTCAAGCTTCCCGCCGCGGAGCGCGACCGCATCTTAAAAGGAAACGCAACCAAGCTTTTGCATCTGTAGATTTAAGTAGCACAGGCTTCAGTGGAGTGAACCCCTATTTTGAGACAAACGGAACTGGCACACTTAGCAGGGAAAGGGGCTGCGAGTGGCCAAGAAACGATTGCGGCGGCATACCAAGGAGTTCCGGCGGATGGCGGTGGAGCG
>DATAPT010000289.1:0-5553 GCA_036265065.1 Candidatus Acidiferrales bacterium
CGGTTCGGAAATCGGCGTATCGATCACGCGCGATTTTCCAAACTCTTCCACCATTCCGGACAAGACTTTGAAGGGCGTCCCCGCTTCCGCAACGTCCTCGCCCATAATAAAAACGCTTGGGTCGCGGCGCATTTCTTCCGAAAGCGCTTCGCGAACCGCTTCGGCCATGGTTAATTCGCGTACGGCTACTTCAGGCATAAACGTCCTCCCCAACCTTATCCACACCCGGAAACGGGGCTTGCAAGGCAAATGCTACAGCGGCGTCGATTTCAGATTTTGCTTTCGCTTGAATTTCATCGAGCTGCGATTGATTGGCGATTTTTTCTTTCAGCAGCCATTCGGTCAGCACCTGGATGGGATCGCGCTGTGCTCTCCACTCGGCTTCCTCTTGCTTGGCGCGATAATATTCGCGGCTCACATCGCCAACGTGATGGCCGTGATACCTGTACGTGTTGGCCAGAAGAAACGAAGGGCCATTTCCTTCGCGCGCGCGCTCCACCATCCGGCTGGCAGCTGCATGAACGGCACGAATATCCTGTCCGTCGACGATTTCCGCAGGAATTCCAAACGCGGCGGGCCGCGCCAGAATTTCGCCCGCGGTCGTCTCCGAAAAATGCGTGTACTCATTGTACATATTATTTTCGCAGACATAAATCACGGGCAAATTCCACAGCCGCGCGAGGTTCATCACCTCATAGAGAAGTCCCTGACCAAGCGCTCCTTCGCCAAAAAAACAAACGGCAACTTGCTTTGTGCCGCGATACTTTGCTGAAAATGCGGCGCCCGTGGCAATGCCCGCGCTGCCGCCGACAATTGCATTCGCGCCCAGGTTTCCGCTCGCGGGATCGGCGATGTGCATCGATCCACCTTTGCCCTTGCAGTAGCCCGCCTCTTTTCCCAAAAGTTCGGCGAACATGCGATCCGGCGACGCGCCCTTCGCCAAGCAGTGCCCGTGGCCGCGATGCGTGCTAGTAATGTAGTCATCACGTTTCAACGCTTCGCATATTCCCACGGCCACCGCTTCCTCGCCAATATAAAGGTGCGCAAGACCCGGCATCACCGCGCGCGTGTACAGCTGATTCACTTGCTCTTCGAATAGCCGGATCCTTTGCATGTTGCTATACATCCGCAGCAACAATTCGCTTCCCGATCCGGTGACGGTCACAGCTTGTTTGCTTTCTGTTGTCATTTGCTTACCCCTGACATTCGAGCTAGCGCTTCGAACATCACCGCGAAATCCTGCTTCGCCAGGCCCATGCCTCGCGATGCAGTCAAAAATTCATTGGTCACAGCCGTTGTCGGCAGCGGCACGTCCAGTGCTCGGCCCATTTCCAGCGCGAGCAACATGTCCTTCTGCATCATGTTGACGTCAAACCACGCCTCGTCCGGCATTTTTAGCACAAACGGGCCGCGATATTGAACCATCGGCGAGGCTATGACGCTGTGTGTCAGCACGTCCACCGCGGTTTCGCGCGAGATGCCGCTTTTCTCGGCCAGCAAAACGCCCTCGCAAAACGAAAGCATCTGCACGGCAAGGCTCAGGTTCGTGGCAATTTTCATCGCGAGCGCTAGTCCGTTGTCGCCGACGTGCGTTACCTTCGGGCCTACATCCAGCAGAACGGGCTTGGCGCGCTCAAACGTTTCGCGCCTCCCGCCAACCATCACCGACAGCTTTCCTTCTTGCAGGGTAATCACGCTGCCGGAGACGGGCGAGTCGATCATGTCTGCGCCCTTCTCCCGAACTTTTGCCGCCAGCGCGCGGCTCACAGCCGGGCTGACCGTGCTCATGTCGATCAGAAGTTTACCGGGAGCGAGCCCCGCGAGAATTCCGTCCGGCCCGTCTGTTACCGAATGGATCGCGGCGGAATTGGTGACCATCGAAAATGTGAAATCCGCAGCCGCAGCGACGGCGCGAGGAGAATCCGCCCACTTCATGCCACGGTCGATCAGCCACTGCGCCTTCGTGCGCGTGCGATTGTAACCCGTGACCGTATGCCCTTTATCCAGCAGGCGGGCGACCATGTTGCCGCCCATCACTCCGAGTCCTACGAAACCTAGATTTGCCATCGCGTGAATTCTCCAATTTCGAATTTGTGGTCAGGAGCCCGCCGGCTGATTTCCCGGAGTGTTGCGTGAATCTTCCCGCACTTGCCAAAGATGCGCTTGCATCGCCGCTCTCGCGGCCTGCGCATCGTGCCGCTCGATCGCTTCGAGAATGCTTCTGTGGTAACGCTGCCCGCGTTGCGGACTGCCCTCGACAAGCGAAATTCTCACGCGCTGTTCGCGCAGCAATCCAACAATGGAATCGATCAGCGAAAGGACGATTGGATTTGCCGCAGCTTCGGCTAGCGCCAGATGAAAATCGAGGTCCGCTTCAACGAATGCGTCGGAGTCTGGTTCGGAGCTGTCCATGGCTTCGACGGCCTCGCGCATGGCTTCAAGGTCTTCGTAGTCGGCGCGAGATGCTGCCAGCGCAGCGATTTCCGGCTCCAGAATTTCGCGAACTTCCACGAGGTAAGTAGACCCGTCCCGATCGCCTGTCTTGATAATCCGGTCCAGCGAACGCCGCATGGAATTCGAGGTTCCGTTGGTCACAAACGTACCGCGGCCCGGAAACGCGTCGACTAATCCTTTTTCCTGGAGTGCTTTGATGGCTTCGCGAACTGCGGTCCTGCTGACGCCGAATTGCTCGGCGAGTTCGCGCTCGGCGGGGAGCTGGCTGCCTTCCGTCAATTCGCCCTTGAGGATGGAATCCTCAATCTGCTGGACGATTTGCTCGTAAAGGCGCGAAGATTGAATGACCTTGTACAAGGGCTATTCCTCGCTTGTTGCTTGCGGACTCCAGCATAAATACCAAAGCATGTTAGCCATCCAATAAGGTATGACCACTATACCATTGGTATTTTATCGATGCAAGTTTGTTTTTTGTATCGCTATGGCAGCAGCTCTTACTTCACCCAGACCGTCTTTACGTTTGTGAATTCGCGAATCCCGTAGGTGCTCAGTTCGCGACCCACCCCGGACCGCTTCACGCCGCCGAAAGGAACGCGCGGATCGGAAAACACCATTTGATTGATGAAGACCATGCCGGCCTCGAGCTCGTTCATGAATTTTTCCTGCTCGGCTTTGTCGTTGGTCCAGGCGCTGGCGCCGAGGCCGAAGCGGCTATCGTTCGCCACGCGAATCGCTTCGTCAATATTTTTCACGCGGAAGATCGAGGCCACGGGCCCGAACAACTCTTCGGCATAGGCAGGAGAATTTTTCGGAATATCGGTGAGCACTGTGGGCATGTAGAAGCTTCCGGGGCCGTCGATGGGCTTCCCTCCGGTCAACACTTTCGCTCCGGCTTTGATCGTGCTTTGCACGTCAGCGTCGAGGGATTTTACGGCTTCGGCGTTGGCCAGGGGGCCGACATCCGTTTTTTCGTCGAACGGATCGCCTACCTTCAGGGCTTTCATCTGCGCGACAAACGCTTCCTGAAACTTATCGGCAATCTGTTCGTGAACGATGAATCGCTTCGCGGCGATGCAGGATTGCCCGTTGTTGGCCACGCGCGCTTTTACGCCCGTGGCGATGGCTTCATCGAGGTTTGCGCTGGGCATCACGATATACGGATCGCTACCGCCGAGTTCGAGGACGACTTTCTTGATGCGCTGCGCTGCGCCTGCTCCCACTTTTACTCCCGCGCCTTCGCTGCCCGTTAGCGTGGCAGCGGCGATGCGCGGATCGGCGAGCACTCTGTCCACCGCGCCGGAACCGATCAGCAGTGTTTGAAAAACGCCATCGGGTACGCCCGCGCTCAAGAGCAGCTCTTCAATTTTCATCGCGCATTGCGGAACGTTCGACGCGTGTTTCAGCAGGCCAACATTGCCCGCCATCAGTCCCGGCGCGATAAACCGGAACGCCTGCCAGAACGGATAATTCCACGGCATGATCACGAGCACCGCGCCCATCGGTTGATAGCGAATGAAGCTGCGGCTCGCGGGCGTCTCCACGACTTCATCGGCCAGGAATTTTTCCGCGTTTTCCGCATAGTAGCGGCAGACCCACGCGCATTTCACGGCCTCGTCCACGGCGGAGCGCAGCGTTTTGCCCATCTCCAGCGTCATGAGCTTGGCGAGAGTATTTTTTTCGCTCTCCAGAAGTTCCGCGGCGCGCAACATCATTTTTCCGCGATCGGCGAATGTAAGTTTGCGGAATTTTGGAAATGCATCGACCGCGCGCTGAATTTTCGCGTCCACCTGCGCGTTGGTGAGTTCTTCAAAAGTTTTTACTGTTTGTCCTGTTGCCGGATTAATTGTTGCGATGGCCATAATCTGTTCCGCCCTAGTCGAGGAAATAGGATTTCGGCCCGGCCCATGAAAATACCGGACCCACACGCGGTATACCATAAACGCGATCTTACTGTTTTACCACGTTTTCTCGGCGTTTGCCCGCGCAAGGGATTTTCATGCAGTCTTGATTTGGGAAGCTTTCGGCTTTAGGATGGCCCAGTTTCAACTCGGCCAATAGGGTTGCAGCAAGTCGCGGGCTTCAGAGTCTGTGTGAGAACTGTAAAATCGGAGCTTCAGCGGCTAAACAGGCTGCGGAAAAACTCGCACTATGTCATTCCGAGGGGCGGTGTTTACCCGAGGAATCTACTGTTTCTTGGAAGTCGAGAAGAAAAGCAGATCCCTCGCTTCGCTCGGGATGACAAAAAGCACATTTTCCGCGACCTGTTCAGCCGCGACATCCAATGATCTGAAAAGCAACGGCTGTAGCCCCTGAGAGGCGATTGAAGTGCCAATCGCCACACAGCTACTGATTAAAACTACTTGGAAAGTCCCTGCACGATGGCCAATGCTTTTGCCACATGCTGGTCGGGCGAAATGCCATCGTCCTTGGACGAAAATGCCGCTAGAATTTTGTGGTCCTTGCCGATGACGAATGTTTCGCGTTCGATAAAGTCATGGTCGATCACGTTGCCTTGCACATCCATCTGGCCGGCCTTTACGGCGTTGACCGACAGGTTATATGAGGTGGCAATCTTTTTGTCCGCGTCGGATGCTACCGGAAATTTTCCGGCGCAGAATTCCGGATCCGCCGCAAACTTGTTGAGCCGCGCAATGCTGTCCGCCGATACGCCGATGATCGTGGCTCCGGCAGCGTCAAATTTTTCCTTCTCCGTTGAAAACGTGTGCGCCTCGAGATCGCAGCCCTTGGTGTAGGCGGAAGGGAAGAAATAAACTACGACGGGCCCTTTCTGCAACGCCTTCTCCAGCGAAAAATCGAATTCTTTTCCGCCCATCGAACCGCGAGCCGAAAAATCCGGAGCCTTGTCGCCCACTTTCAGCGCGGCAAAAACGGGCAAGCTGATCAACAGGGAAATCCCAACACCCAACAAAAATTTATTCATGGCAAGCCTCCTGGCTAGCGAATTACACCGAAGCATATCACAACCCCGCGTCGCTGGAATCACCTTGTATTTTGGGGCGCCCAGGCGCCGGAGGAGGCGAATGGCTCGCATTCCGTCACACGTTCGGCCCTCCCTTTTAGCAGCTATCTCATAAATAA
>DATAPT010000290.1:0-3336 GCA_036265065.1 Candidatus Acidiferrales bacterium
CTGCCAGCTGACTATCCACGTTCAGATTGCCCAGCACCGGCGGGTCGATCGAGAAGAGGTGAATAATCGTGGCGCCTGCCTGCCCCGTGTACATATCTCCTTGAACCGTGAGCGAATCTTTCGACGCAAGCTTCATATCAGTGCGGAAGCTGCCATGCAAAAGGTTCCAATTATCCTGGCCGGTACTGCCGTCGGTTGTAGGTAATGCTCCATTATTCAGATAATTTATGGCGATCCGGTAGCTCATATCTTTGGGCAGAGATCCGCCGTATTGCACAGTGCCGAATGCTTTGCCCTCTGTGCCACCGCCGCCGGAAACCAAGGCCCCTGGCGTTTCCGCCGCCATCTTCGTCACGATGTTAATCACACCGTTTACAGCATTGGCTCCCCAGATCGTTGCGCCCGGGCCGCGAATCACTTCAATCCGGTCGATATCTTCGAGCGGCACATTCTGCGTGTCCCAATTCACGCCGCCGAGCAACGGCGTGTACACAGCCCGCCCGTCGATCAAAACCAGCAACTTGTTTGAAAATTGATCATTAAACCCTCGCGCCGAAACAGCCCAGGTATTCGCGTTGATTTGCGATACGTCCATTCCAGGAACCATGCGCAGCAAATCAGGAATGTTCGTCGCTCCTGATCGGCGTATGTCCTCTCCGGTAATTACGAAAATCGCCGCCGCAACCTGCGACATTTTCTGGTCCGTCTTGGAGACCGACATCACTTTGATATTCATCAGGTCTTCCAGCGAGACTTGCGAAAGGTCACTCGGCAAACCCGCTTGCGGTGATTTTATTGTTGTTGTCTGCGGGATCTGCGCCGGCACCCTTACGGCCAGGAACAGCAAACTCATTAATTGCAAAATAAGTATTTTCCGTTTTAAGTTTCTCATTGGAATCGTACCTTTACGCATGGGCCCGTGCCCACTCCACACACTGAACCTGCATTTGCCTGGCCAGTCCCTGGCATAAATTACTTCGGCAAAACTCATCGATTGAATAGGTTGGTGAAAGCAGAAAAAGACGGCAGTTTCAAAAACAAACAACGCGCTGGTTTTTGGTTCACGCTGACACTCGAGGGTGCAATCAAATATATAAGATATATAAGAAAAAACTAAGGAGAAAGCGAAGATTCCTGCCTCTTAACTTAAAGTCTCCGCGCGATACAACTTCGCCGTATTGTAAATCGTCGAAACGACGAGCATTCCAGACATCCCCGCAATGGCGATGATTCCCCCAACGTCAAACAGCCGAAGCGATGCGCCGAATACGCGCATATCCGGATAAAACCACAGGGCAGCATTCCCTGTTGCCAGCAATATCCGAATCTCCGTTGGCCCAAATTTCGCGAACGAAAGTTGAAAAGTTCCCACTGTATAGGTCGCCAGGTAAACCTGCACCGAGAGCATCAAAAAAGCGATGAACATGCCGAGTGCAATTCTCCAGTCAATGAAGCCGGAGAGCGCCAAGCCGCCCATCAGAAAAAGTCCGCCGAAGGTATCAATCATGTGATCCACGTAAAAGCCGTAACGTGGCCGCTGGCGGTTTCGAAGACGCGCGAGGGTCCCATCCAGGCTGTCGCCAAACCAATTCAGCGCCAGAAAAACCGTGGCAAGGATCAACCCATAGCGATGCGTGCGCGCAAATGTGTAACTCGCGCCCGCCAGAAACATGGACAGAAATCCCAGAAACGTCAAATGGTCCGAATTTATTTGCGCAGGCATTTTTGCGGCGAGCCATGGAAGGACTTTGCTCTTCAAAGGAGCGGTAAAACTTTCTTGAAGCCGAAACGCATCTTTGAAGGAAACACTTGTTGCGGTTTGCCGTTCAGGACCTGCCTTGTCTTCGCATGGCTTCACTTTAATTTGTTCCTGTTCATTCCTCATCGTCAGTCTCCCTTTGTAAAATTTCTTCCTGCACTAAGGCAAAACGTGCCCGCTGCCACGCAGAACCGCGGAGCGCGTGGAAAGCAAAGTAAATTCCAGTGATTCCCTGGGAATACTTTCGATGAACGGAGCGACTAACCAATTAAGCCCCGTGGGAATGTCGCGCGTCAACGAGATGGCTTCGCACTGGACATAAACTCCCCCGTCTCTTTCCGCAAACCGCCAGTAGGAATCGAGCCGCCACATAAACCCTTCGCCCCGCCCCTCAGGCGTCGCCCTTTCATCCGGTTCATCCGGATGATTAATTTCCGCAATACGCGTGCTGTACGATTCGCTAAAAACGTGAGCCGCATCGAGCGAGTGATAATGCACGTCGTATTCGGTGTCGAGAACAACCGTAACAACTTTTTTCTTTTTCAAACGCAGGTAGACCTTGAAATCGTTGCCCGCATGATCCATCGTCTTCGATCTCACGACTTCCGGCTTGTAATATTCGGTGTGATGATCGTAATCCTGAACCAACGTCAGCACCTGGCGCAGCGATGCGTTCGGAATAAAAACAGTACCCTCCCAGTGATGGATAAGCGCTTCCGGTGTGGAAGTATTTCCCGAAGGATCCGGCGTACGCATTTTCTCCGAAACCACTTCGCCGCGTTTCAGCCGGGCCATGGTTTCGTTTCGTTCCGGGGCTCGGAGGCTATCGACCCAAAGAAACATCCCTCCCGGCGTCACTTCTCCGATCATTCGCTTTTCGGTCAGCCGGATATAGCGATCGAACCCTTGCACTGCTTCCGGCCGCAAATCCGTGGCTCCCGCAAAAGACGGCCGAACAATCACACTCATGATCGTTGCCAGACAGATAAAAATTTCTCGTCGAATTCGAATGGCTGCCTCCGTGTGCGGCTCGAGATTGCCCAAAAATCGTGTCCGTTGGCAATGCATGTCCTCTAAATTCGCATCAATTAGAAGTCATCCGTTATGCTCAACAAAGTTATAGGGTTATTGACGTACATCTTTTAAAATACTTGCGTACTCCTAAACCTGGATCAAAACTGTGCAAGAGCCGACAAAGCAAAAATCTATTTTTCGCTTCGGATTGTATGAGCTGGATGGAGCCACGGGAGATCTGCGCAAGGACGGCAAGCTCCGACCGCGCATACAAGGCCAGCCGCTTGAAATACTTCTGCATCTCCTGGAGCGCCCCGGCGACGTCGTGACTCGGGAGGAACTGCGCCTGCAGCTTTGGCCTGTGGATACATTTGTCGACTACGATCATAGCCTCAACACGGCTGTGAATAAGCTCCGCGACGCGCTCAACGATTCGGCGGACAATCCGCGCTTCATCCAGACAATTCCTCGCCGCGGCTACCGCTTCATCTCTTCCGTGGAAACGGTGAGCAATCAATCATCGGGCGATCACTCATCGAAAGCGGCTGGAACTGTTCCGGAAC
>DATAPT010000291.1:0-6601 GCA_036265065.1 Candidatus Acidiferrales bacterium
ATTTATTATTGGAAATCATGTAGCGACGGTTCCGGAGGCCAATGCACATGAATCGAATCTCCGGCACGGCCCTAAGGTTCCTATTGCTTACGCTTCAGATCCCCTATTTTCGAGCTCTTTGATAAGTCCTCCCTCAAACGAGAAGAACAAAACTTTCCACAAGTTCGATTAAACATAAGAATAACTTAATTTCCTTTCGGCAACATTCCCAAATTGATAATCGGTTTGAACAATGGGTCCGAAATGGAACATTGCTGTTTGCTCGTTCAAGTAGTCGGCATACATACAATTAATTAAACAAACGTTTAAATATAGTAAGTCCTCACAAACGCAAATGGACAACGCCATCTTATGGCGTAGGGAACGACACATTTTGTCGTGATTCGAGCAACAGATCTGCCATAAACAGCCTGCCGTGAGCTAAATGTGGTTAACCTCACATCGGTAAGCTGTATCTATTCAACGGATTATCCAATTCCTAATATCATGGACCCTCAAGACCCCAGTTGGTATTCGAATTGCACTATAAGGGCGATAGTGATGTAGGAAACTTTTATTTTTCGGAGAGAAAAGGAGCGGACCAAGTGAGCCGGCAAAAACAACAGAAGGGTTTCTCGCTTATCGAATTACTGATCGTAGTCGCGATCATCCTGATCATCGCGGCGATTGCCATCCCGAACCTACTGCGTTCGAAGATGGCTGCCAACGAAGCGTCTGCTGTCGCTACGCTACGCACGTACAACACTGCAATTGTTTCATATTCGACCACCTATAACACAGATCCTGCTACGAATTTGGGACAACTCGGGCCTTCGACTACGCCCTCTTCCGCAGCGGCTGACTTGGTTGACAACTTGATTGGTTCTGCGACTCCGTCCAAGAGCGGCTACACCTTCACTTACGGGGCAGCAGCGGCGGTCAACGGCGTCGTCTCGCAATATTCAATCACAGCTCAACCGCAATCCTCTTCGACTGGTCAGCGATATTTCTACACGGATCAGAGTGGTGTGATTCGACAGACCACCAACGGTACCGCTGCGACTGCAAACAGCAACCCGATTGGATAATGACGATCGCATGATCGATGAAGAGGAGAGGGGCTAAGCCTTTCTCCTCTTTTTTTATTGGGCAGCAATTCAAATTCAATAACCAAAAGACATTTGACGTGCTCTCTAACTTGGTTTCCCATTCGCAGATACAATTTTGTCCGCCGCCCCGTTTTGCGTGGGATCATGTGAGCCATACATTTCTTTTCATTTGACTGACCGGAATCGTCGCCACCCATTTAAAACTTAGAACCTGGCATGGCGAGCTTGCGAAGCCCATTGCGTGCCCCCATTTCCCGCATGCGTCGACTTGTGGCACACTGAGTTGTTGCGGAGTGGTTCGACGATCCTTTTGATCAGCGACCTGTTAAACTTGAGTCCGAAAAACGCTTCGAATAGGAGAATTTTACCGGTGCAGGAAGTTGTGCGCCGGCAGGCTAACTGATGGACCCACGTTTCATCCGCAATTTTTGCATCATCGCGCACATTGATCATGGCAAGTCCACGCTGGCCGATCGCCTGCTGGAACTCACCGGCGCGCTCAGCCGCCGTGAGATGAGCGCGCAGGTGCTCGACTCCATGGATCTGGAGCGGGAGCGCGGCATCACGATCAAGGCCAAAAGCATTCGCCTGCATTATTTGGCGAAAGACGGAAACGAATACCAGCTCAACCTGATCGACACGCCCGGCCATGTTGATTTTTCGTACGAGGTTTCGCGGGCGCTTTCCGCATGCGAAGGCGCGCTACTGGTGGTGGATGCAAGCCAGGGCGTGGAAGCGCAGACCGTCGCCAACACGTTTCTTGCGGCCCAACACAATCTTACGATCATCCCCGTCATCAACAAGATCGATTTGCCCGCCGCGCAACCTGATCAGGCCAAGGATCAGATTGAAAATGTGCTGGCCATTCCCGCTTCCGACGCGCTCTTGATCAGCGCAAAAAGCGGACTCGGAGTTGACTCCGTGCTGGAGGCTGTTGTGGCGCGCATCCCGCCGCCCACGGGCACCTCGGATGCCCCGCTGCAGGCGTTGATCTTCGATTCGTGGTTCGATCCGTTTCGCGGCGCTGTTGTTCTGGTGCGCGTGATGAATGGGCGGATTACGAACCGCATGAAGATTCGACTTTGCTTCAACGATCAGGTGTACGAGGTTGAGGCCCTTGGCGCGCTCACACCCAAACCAGTAGTCCTTGAGGAGTTGGCTGCCGGAGACGTCGGTTTCATCGTTGCCAATATCAAGCAAGTGGCCGACGCGCGCATGGGCGATACAATTACGGAAGCCTCCCGGCCCGCGCCACCGCTTCCCGGATTTGAAGCGACCAAGCCGATGGTGTTCGCGGGACTGTTTCCTGTGCTGGCTACCGATTACGAAAATTTGCGCGACGCGCTAGGTAAATTGCAGTTGAATGACGCGGCATTTTTTTACGAGCCGGAAAATTCCGTAGCGCTCGGATTCGGTTTCCGCTGCGGCTTTTTAGGCTTGCTGCACATGGAAATTGCGCAGGAACGCCTTGAGCGGGAATTCAACATCAATCTCATCACCACGGCGCCCAGCGTGCGCTACCGCATTACGACCACGGCCGGCGACGTCGTGGAAGTGGACAGTCCCACAAAATTTCCGCCACCCAATGACATGGCCAAAATCGAAGAGCCGGTGATCACCGCTATGATCATCACGGCGGAAGATTCGGTGGGCCCCATATTGCAGCTGTGCGAGGAAAAGCGTGGCGTGCAGAAAAATTTCGAGTATCTCTCTCCGCAGCGCGTGATGCTTACTTATGAGTTGCCGCTGAACGAAATCGTGCTCGATTTCTACGACCGGCTGAAGAGCGCCTCACGCGGCTACGCCTCGCTGGACTATCACCTTGCGGGATACAAGGAAGCCGACCTCGTGAAACTCGACGTGCTGATTGGCGGCGAACCTGTCGACGCGCTCGCGCTGGTCTGCCACCGCGAATTTTCGTACGACCGCGGCCGCGATCTGGTTTCGCGCCTGCGCAAACTGATTCCTCGCCAGATGTTTGAGGTGCCCATCCAGGCAGCCATTGGCAGCCGCGTGATTGCGCGCGAAACCGTTTCGGCTATTCGCAAAAACGTGATTGCCAAGTGCTACGGCGGAGACATTTCGCGAAAACGCAAATTGCTGGAGAAACAAAAAGAAGGCAAGAAGCGCATGAAACGCGTGGGCCGCGTGGATATTCC
This sequence comes from Candidatus Acidiferrales bacterium, assembly GCA_036265065.1. Lineage (GTDB taxonomy): Bacteria > Acidobacteriota > Terriglobia > Acidiferrales > UBA7541 > Palsa-360. The sequence continues at coordinate 3,248 of DATAPT010000291.1, forward strand.
CCAGGAAGCATTCCTGGCAGTGTTGAAAGTTGCAAGCACGTCCGACGAATAATTCCTAACCTTGCCAAGCTCTCAAGTTCAGCAAAATGGCGGTTTTAGTGGCGCGAGCTTCAGCCTGCGGATTTTGGTCCTAGCAAGGACTAACCCCCGCAGGCTAAAGAATCTGTGTGAGAAGTCGGTTTTGAATCATGTAGCGCCCACCTTCAGGCGGGCATCTGCTTGATTCAAAAGTGCCCGCCTGAAGGCGGGCGCTACAAAAACACGTCAATTTCGAGTTCTCACACAGACTCTAAAGCCCGCGCCACGAAAGCTTATTACTGTTTGGGAATTTCGCGGGTGCGAACTTCGGCGCCGATGCGGCCGAAGGCCAGCTGCACATTGACTTCCGCACCCACCGAAACTTGCTCCGCGGAGTTCACCACATTCCCTGCTGCGTCCGTGCAAATGGCGTAGCCGCGCTGCAGGACTCGCAGCGGGCTGCGCTCATCTAGTTGCACGCGCAGCCGCTCCAGCCCCTGAATCTTGGCGCCGAGCAAGCGCTCCAGGCGCACACCAAGTTCCGCCGAACGCTGCATAAGCCGCAGGCCGAGCGTGCGAATCCGCGCGCGCAAATCAAATGACGCGATGCGCGTCGCGGCAATCGTATGCCGGTGACGCAGCACTTCCAGGCGGCCTTGCAATGCCTCTCCTAGACGCATAGTGAGTTCGTCCGTCTGCTGCCGGTGCTGGCGCAGCAAATCTTCCAGGCGGCGGAAGCCCATGTGCGTGGTCAATTCCTTGAGGTGATGCCGGTAGTCGAGCAAAACATATCGCATGCGTTGCGTAATTTTATTTTCCAGTTCGCTGAGGTGCCGCTGAAATTCCTGCCGTGATTTAACGACAATTTCGGCAGCGGCTGAGGGCGTTGAAGCGCGCACATCGGCCACAAAGTCCGCGATCGTGGTGTCCGTTTCGTGTCCCACGCCGCTGATGATCGGAATCGTGCAGGCAGCCATCGCGCGCGCCACTACTTCTTCGTTGAACGCCCAGAGATCTTCGATCGATCCGCCGCCGCGACCAAGTAGAATCACATCCACCATTTGCTTGCGGTTGAAAAATTTCAGCGCGCTGGCGATTTCTTCCGCCGCGCCGTCGCCCTGCACGCGCACGGGAAACAGAATCAGGTGCAGATTCGGAAAGCGCCTCCGCAGAATGCGGATAATATCGCGCACAGCCGCGCCCGTTGGCGAGGTAATGACGCCGACCCGCGCGGGCAACAAGGGGAGCGGCTTCTTCCGTGCCGCATCGAAAAGTCCTTCGGCGGCCAGGCGTTTTTTGAGCTGCTCAAAGGCAAGCTGCAGCGCGCCAATTCCAGAGGGCTCGATATGCTCCACATAAATCTGATATTCGCCGCGCGGTTCGTAAACACTGATGGACCCGCGCACAATGAGTTTCAATCCATCCTCGGGCCGGCACTTCAAGCGCATGGCCTGCGTGCGAAAGCACACGCACTTCACCTGTGCTTTCGCGTCCTTAAGCGTGAAATAAATATGTCCGGATTGCGCGGGGCGGCAGTTGGAAACTTCGCCCTCGACCCACAAATTTGTGAATTGTGAAGAGAGCACGCCGCTGATGCGCGCCGTCAATTCGCCCACGCCCCAGATTTTTCGCTCTGGCGCGAGATTCAATTCAAATTGTTTTACCTTTTCAACCATTGCACCAACCACAGAATCAGAGTAAGCGCCAAGCTAAGCAGGATACACGTCACCACTGGAAAATAAAATGAGCCATGTTTCCCCTGGTACGCAATGTCGCCCGGCAGCCGTCCAAGCCGCAGAGGCAATCCTCCGGGCCGCGAAGCAAACCACACCAGTGCGCCAAGCGCGACCAAGGCTGCCCCGGCGAAGACCATCATCCTACCAAGCTCTCGCATGGGTTCCACGGTTTCAATTCTACATAAGATTTTGCTCATTCACGCGGAATACGGGGAGTCATTTTGGCGCGATCGATGCCCCCGAGCAAGAAAAACCCCGCCTCTAAAGAGGCGGGCTACAAAAAACTGCTGTAGCCCGGGTCTTCAGACCCGGGGTTTTTCTGTCAGTCACATTTTCTGCTCGGATTGCCAAAACTTAAATCAATTCATGTCCGGCAAAAAAATAGCCTAATTCAAACGCGGCCGTCTCTGGAGCGTCGGAACCATGCGTGCAATTATTTCCGATGCTCGTGCCGAGGTCGCGTCGAATGGTGCCCGGCGCGGCTTTGGCGGGATCAGTGGCGCCCATCGTGTCGCGCCACTTCAAGATTGCGCCCTCCGCTTCCAGTGCCAGCACGACGACTTTGCCGGAACTCATAAATTCCGTCAGCTCACCAAAAAAAGGGCGCGCGGAATGAACCGCATAAAACCCCTCGGCTTCTTTCTTCGTCAGCCGCATCGATTTGATCGCAACGATCTGAAATCCAGCCTTATTAATTCTTCCAACTATTTCGCCTGTCAGCCCGCGCCCGAAGGCGTCCGGCTTGATGATTGCTAAAGTACGTTCGCTCGCCATTCTAAGTCTCTCCATTTAGCTGATTTGAGGCAGGAAGCAAAGAGGCAAGGATGCAAGGAAACTACTTCGGCAGACCTCGCCATTGTTTCCACAAGCTACCCAACATTGCGCCTATCCTGTTATATCTATTTTTTATTTCATTGCAGTCTTTTTCGGTAATGTAGCCTTCGTCTTTGCTTAGGTCCAGCCACATCCTCGTCTCATCGCACGAACCGATCGCAATCTGCAATTACCGTTTAAATTCTGCCGTCGATGAACGCTTTCCCCACCCTTCTACAATATTGGCAGAGATCGAACGAGCCGCCCTTCGAACCTGACTGGCTAGCTCATATTGTTCAAAAGCTGGAAATTTCTTAACCATTCGGGAGACATCGAGAGCGGCGGAATAGGATTCGCGGAAAACATCCAGATCCTGATAAGTCCGGATAGCCATCCTTGCTTCCCTGCCTCTTTGCCTCCCGGTTCCTTACTTCTTGATGGCTCGCGCCAATGTTACGCCAATATCCGCTGGGCTTTGAATTGTGAGAATGCCCGCTGCGGCCATGGCTTTGTACTTTTCCGCTGCAGTGCCTGCTCCGCCGCTGATGATTGCGCCAGCGTGGCCCATGCGTCGGCCTGGAGGCGCGGTCTGCCCGGCGATCAATCCTACGACCGGCTTTTTTACATTGTCCTTGATGTAGGCTGCGGCTTTCTCTTCCGCGTCACCGCCGATTTCGCCAATCATCACGATGGCGTGCGTCTCGGGATCTTCATTGAAAAGTTTGATCGCATCGATGTGCGTCGTACCGATAATCGGATCGCCGCCGATGCCGATGCAAGTGGATTG
>DATAPT010000292.1:0-9397 GCA_036265065.1 Candidatus Acidiferrales bacterium
CTTGGGAACCTCCGATCAAAAACTAATGGATGAGCTGATGCCAATGCTGCACGAGCGCAAATTATTTTTTATCGATAGCCGCACAACTGCGGCGACCGTGGCGGAATCGGCAGCCCACTCGGCGGGCGTCGCCACGGCGCGGCGCAACGTATTTTTGGACGATGTGGAATCGGTTGCGGCCACGCGCAAGCAATTTGCGCTGGCCATTCGCGACGCAAAGGAAAAAGGTTCTGCGCTGGCGATAGGGCATCCGCATCCCACCACGCTGGAGGCGCTGGGCGAAATGTTGCCTGAGGCGGAGCGGCAGGGTGTGCGCCTGGTGTTTGCTTCCGATCTGGCGCGGTAGTTTTCCAAAAATAAAATCAGGAAGCTCTTTGGTAAGCGGCCAGAATATCCGGAAGAGAAATCACGCCTTCCAGTTTACGCGAGCCCGCACGACCGATCACGGGCAACAATTGATGACCCTGAATAAATCGCAACGCATCATCCAGGCGCTGATCGGGATGGAGAATGGGCAATCGGGCTGTCGGCAGAACTTCACGCAACTGAGTTTCTTTTGGGAATTTTGCGGCGATGTCCGGCAAATCTTTTCGAGCAATGCTCGCCCACCGGCCTGTGGGAAATCGCACCAGCAAGGAATCTTCTGGGGAGACTTCCGCGACTTCCATGGCGCGGGCGAGCGTATCGCTGGCTTGCAGCGGCGGGAAATTGGGTTGCCGAAAAGCATCCTCCACGCGCAGGATAATTTGCTCGCGTTGCTCCTCCATCGATGGCAATTCCATGTTGTCTTGCTTGGCGAGAATGTCAAACAGCGAAGCATCCTGGTAGCTGCGGGAAATTAAATAAGCGATGGTATTGGAAATCATCACCGGCAAAACAATCGAATAGCTGCCCGTGGTTTCCACCACCATGAAGACCGAGGTGATGGGGACTCGCATGAATCCGGCAAAGAAAGTTCCCATTCCGACGAGAGCAAATGGGGCTACCGAAGCGCTCACTTGCGGAAAAAATTGATGCTCGAGCCCACCAATCGCTCCGCCAATCATCGCTCCAATAAATAGCGTCGGCGCAAACATTCCGCCTGGCGTGCCTGAGACGAACGACAGGCTCGTCGTTAATATCTTGGCGAATCCCAGGATGGCCAGAATTTGCCATGTGTACTGGCTGTGAAGAGCCTGATCGATGTAGGGATATCCCGTTCCCAAGGATTGCGGAACTTTCAGTCCCACGAGGCCAATCAAAAGTCCTGCGGCCGCCGGTTGAAAGTAGCAGGTCCAATCAGGCAACGCGCGCAACATGGGCCTGAACGTGACGATAATTTTTGTGAAGGCGAGCGACAGCACGCCGCTGACAACTCCCAACACAGCATAAGCGATCAATTCCGCGGGATGCGCAAGCGTGTAGGTTGGAACACGAAACATCGGTTCGCCGCCGAGGAAAGAGCGCATGACAACCGCGCTGGACACGGCGGCGAGAATAATGGCACCAAGCGCGCTCGCGCTCCATGTGCCGATCACCTCTTCAATGACGAATAAGACTGCGGAAATGGGAGCGTTGAACGCCGCCGCAAGCCCCGCCGCCGCTCCGACCGGAGCCAGCAGCCTCAATTTATCCCTGGAAAGTTTCAAACGCCTGCCGAGCGCTGAGGCAATTCCCGCTCCCATTTGCAGCGACGGATCTTCAGGCCCAAGCGATTGACCTCCGCCAATTGCAATCGAGCACGTCAGAAATTTTCCGATGACGGTTCGGAATGGCACGTAGCCGTCGAACACATATACAGCCGCCTTGGTTTGATTTACTCCGCTGCCGCGGGCCGCGAGGAAGAATTTCTGGACCAGAAAGGCGACCAGCAATCCAACTCCCGCCGGGACCAATAGAACTCGAAGGTGGGGTGGGGAAAGCGCGGACCCAAGCAGGGCGAGGCGCACCCATTCAATCGAAATGCGGAAACAAACCACAGCCATGCCAGAGAAAATTCCAATAATAATCGCCAGCAGCAGGAATAGATTTCCCTCGGACAGTTTGAAGGATCGCGCAATGGGACTTAGCCACTTAAAACCCACTCCATTCGATTCATGAATATTCGGGTTTGTATTCAAATTATTTGCGGACGTTTCTTCGAACGTCGATTTTCTCTCGCTCATGGGTTAAGGACTTCCTGCTGCTTTTTTAAAAGGCGTAAGGCTTGATCGATTCCTGTCGGTGGTCCGCAAATTTGCGAAGTCACATCCTCAATGCGGGATACGAACTGCATGGCTTCCTTGCGCAATTCAGGATCACTTCCAAGCGAAGTCAGATTTACGCGCTTCTGCAGCTCTTGTGCATCTTTGGAAAGACCATCCAGATCTTCGGAAGCATGACTCGAGGATGAGTTGCTTGCGCCTACTGCTATGCACTTGTGCAGCCTTTCCATGCCCTGCTGAAAATCGCGCCAGGAACGGCGCGTCTGCTCTTCCTCGCTCAACCCAGGCAGGAAAGGATCATTCCTCAATATGTCACGCACCAATGCGAGCGACGAGCGGAGATCGTCGGTGGAATTTTCTTGAACCGCTCTGGAAAAATAGATTTCTGCCTTCGAATAGTTTCCATCCTCAAATGCAACTTGCGCCGCTTCCTTAAGCCATTCAATGTTATGAGGATCGGTTTGCAACGCGGCTTCAAATTCGGCAAGAGCCATCATCGGATCTCCGACTCTTAGGAACAGATGGCCGTTTTCTTCATGCACAGGGCCGTTTGCGGCTGGCGTATCCATGGCGATGCCGGTAATCACCGCCTGAGCCTCATCCAACTTTCTTTTATCCAGCAGGAATTCCGAAAGCTCGAGTCGTGCTTGACGTCTGTGAAATGCCGCGTCCCCTTCCCAGCTTCCCAAAATTGCGCCGCGAAAATACTGTATCGCCTGGTCCGCATCGCCCAACCGCATGGATACGCGAGCAAGGTCAAGATTCACCTCGCCCGATCCGGGCACATGGTCCCACAGGTTGGAGAGGTATGACCTTGCCTCCGCCAGTCGACCATCCGCCAGCAGTGCTTCGGCCAGGTGGAGTTGAACATCGGTATTGTCGGGCGCATAGGAAAGGGAATTACGATAATCCTCCAAAGCTGTTCCGGGTTTGCCCGAGGATAGATCCCTGTTTCCGCGGTCAGACCAAACCTTGGCAAGCCCTTCTTCGCGCGCGTGATAGGTGCGGGCCAGTGTGGCGGTAACGACGAATAATAGTCCGAGCAGGATCATGCTCAGCAGCAGGACACGCTGCTGTAAATATCGCGATACGATATGTTGGGGTTCAGAGGTCACAATTTAAAGATAACCCAGACAAGGCATGGAACGCATCTGTTTGTGAGGAAAGATGAGGCCGGCTCTTAACGCCGTTCCCAGCGGGCGCAAGACGTTTTATGTAAATTCTAAAAAACAATGCCCCGGAGGGTGGGGGCCCGGGGCCCGTAATCTAGCAAGAGTAAGGGTTGGAAGATCGGAAGCGATGCTGGGTGAATCTACAGTGTTAACATGTTCTGGCCACTACTGAGAGAGACCCAGAACCACCTTGATACACCCAGCCCGCACGTTGCTTCGAGTCGTCTGGTTCGCGAATCTCGTTCTATTTAGAGAATCGCGTCTTTTAGAGCCTTGGCTGCGCGAAGACGAACAACGGTTTTGGCCTTGATCTTGATTGCTTCGCCAGTTTGCGGATTGCGGCCCATGCGCGCTTTGCGATGTGCCTTCACGACGCGGCCGATGCTAGGAATCACAAACTTGCCTGCGCCGCCCTTGGCTTCCTTGACCGCCAGCTTGAACAGTTCTTCGAAGAATTGCGCTGCAACCTTCTTGGATGTGCCGACTTTGTCAGCCATGTGCGCGACGATCTTGGACTTGCTCAATGGTTTTGCCATCTAGTTTCCTTCTCCTCCTCAGAATTGAGACTACTCATGTGCGGCCCTGTTCGAAACGCAAGAGCCACGCACGCCGAGCACTATACGGGCGAAGCGGGCCCAACGCAAGAAAAAACATATAAAAACCCACATTTTGCGCGGCTTCCAGCAATGCCACTTTGGAATATGAATATGTTATTCTTCTTATTCCAATTTTTCGAGGAGCATAAATGACCAACTGGAAAGAGTTTGAAGAGCAATTCACCACCCGCCTGGGTCTGGACCGCCGTCCCGTGGCTGTCACGTTTCTTGACCGTGAGCCTGCCAACGTCCCTAAATTCTCGGGCACCGAGCCTGCTGGTTGCAGCTATTGGCGCCTGGCTGCCGCGGGGCGCACGTTTTATACGGTTCCCGGGGATCACTTTAATTGCGCGGTGGGAGCATACACGCACAATGTTCAGCTACCCGCTGATCGCGTTCAGGAAACTGAAGCAACTTTGGGCATGATGTTCAACCTTGGCTATGTGCGCCCCGAAGAAGTTCCCGGCATTCCCCGCCTCGCGAAAGAGCCCGTGGCAGTTGTTTTCGCGCCGCTCGCGGATTCGCCTGTCGACCCGAGCGTTGTCCTTTTTTCGTGCAAAACTTCCGCGGCCATGCTGCTGAATGAAGCTTCTCTTCGCGCCGGCGCCAGCAGCACACTGCCGTTGCTTGGCCGGCCATCCTGCATGGCGCTTCCTGCGGCCCTTGCGTATGGAACGGTTACCACATTGGGTTGTATCGGGAATCGCGTTTACACAGACCTCAGCTCTGATGAATTTTACGTCGCGGTCCCAGGCGCGAAAATCGCGGCAGTGTTGGATGCGCTGGGCACAATCACCTCGGCGAATGCTGCGCTTGAGGAATACGCGCGCGGCAGGCAAGCAGCGCTATCGACGGTCTAGGTTTGCTTTAAGTAGCATAGGCTTTAGCCTGTGGGTGTTGGTTCTTGCAAGGACAAAACCCCACAGACTCTAAAGCCTATGCTACAGAACTATTTTAAATTCCCAAGGCCTTCGTAGAATTGCGCCACGGCTTTGATCCCGCCAAAATAATTTTCCAGCGCAATGTGTTCGTCCGGTGCATGGGCATTTTCGTCCGGCAAACCAAAACCCAGCAGAATGCACGGTACCTTGAATGTGTCATGCATTTGCGTAACAAAGGGAATCGATCCTCCCTCGCGAATAAATACCGCGCGCTTGCCGAATCCTTTTTCCAGGGCATTGTGCGCTACCTCAAAAAATGGATGCGTGTAGGGCGCGGCCCACGGATTGCCCTGGCTGTGCACATCGATTTTGAACTTCACTGTTTTCGGCATCAGCTTGGCAATGTGCTTTTTTACGAGGCGCGTAATTTTATCGGCATCCTGGTTCGGCACAAGCCGCGTCGAGAATTTTGCATAGGCCTTCGAGGGAATCACGGTCTTTGCGCCTTCGCCCGTATAGCCGCCCCAGATGCCGTTCAACTCCAACGTGGGCCGCGCGCCAAGCTGTTCGATAATCGAAAATCCTTTTTCGCCGGTCAATCCCGGCGCGCCTACTGTCTTCTTAAATTCATTCGCTTTCCATGGCAGAGACTGCAGCGCTTTGCGCTCTGCCTTGGATAGTTTCTCGACGTCGTCGTAAAAGCCGGGAATTGCCACGCGGGAATTTTTGTCATGCAGCTTGGCGAATAGTTCGCACAAAACAGTGATCGGGTTTGGAACCGCGCCGCCAAAAATTCCCGAGTGCAGATCCTGCGCCGGTCCTGTGACTTCGATCTGATAGTAATTCAGGCCGCGCAACGCGTAAGTGATCGAAGGCACACCGGGAGCAAGCATTCCCGTGTCCGATACCACTAGCGCATCCGATTTCAGACGCGCCTTGTTTTTGCTCACAAAATCCCACAGGCTTACGCTGCCCACTTCCTCTTCCCCCTCGATCATCACTTTCAAATTGATGGGCAGTTTTCCCGCGGTTTTCATTAAGGCGTCGAGCGCGCGCATGTGAATATGAACCTGCCCCTTGTCGTCCGCCGAACCGCGCGCAAATAAATTTCCGCCGCGGATCGTCGGCTCAAATGCCGGAGAGGTCCACAAGTTCAGGGGTTCCGCGGGCTGCACGTCATAATGGCCGTAAAATAAAATGGTTGGCTTGCCGGGCGCGCGGAGCGATTCGCCATAGACGAGGGGATGCATTTTGGTGGGCAGTATTTCCACGTTGTCGAGGCCGGCGGCCTTGAGCTTTTCTGCCACCCATTTTGCCGCTAGTTCGATGTCCGGCTTATGCTCCGATTGCGCGCTCACGCTGGGAATGCGTAGGAATTCGTAAAGCTCATTCAGATGTTCGTCGCGCTTAGAATCGATGTACTCGGTCAGGTTCATTTGCAGCCTCCCGGAAATTGCCGCTTCAAATTGGCGTCTCGCAAAATCATAGCGCGTAATTCATTCGCAGGCACTTGTAAACAAGCGATATGGTTGGCAACCAGATTCACTGTTGGTCTATGTTGTGAAAAGAGAACATTCCGCGGACACGGAGGTTGACGACTTGTCAGGATTCCCGCAGCATGGGATCACCATGCCCGCAAACGGTACCGACAATGCCCGCCGCAGTACCCGCGTCTTCATGCGCGTTCGCGTCGTAGTCGCCGGAAAAAATTCCGACAATCGCCGCTTCCGCGAAGCCTGCGAAACCATCGTGATCAACGCGCACGGCGGCCTGCTTTATCTGAACCAGCCGCTCGATATGGATGCCATGCTGGTCGTTACCAATCCTTTTACGCAGGAAGAGCAGGAGTCGCGCATCGTTTTTATCGGCGACGCCACGAATAAAGGGCAGCGCGTCGGCATCGAATTCCTAACGCCAGCTCCGCATTTCTGGGGCGTGGATTTCGTTCCCATGGATTGGCCCGCGCCGCCCGCAATCGTTCGCTCGCACTAAATTTGCGACTAATCGAATCTGAAATACCCAACCTTTATTTATTTTGAAGACAGCTTTTCGATTTGCAGTTGAACTTGCGTCCTGAATTCTAGAGGATGCGCAATCATATTGAAAGTTTCCGGCGTGCCGCCTGTTCCGTGGATCACCACCGCGCCGTAGCCGAGCATCCGGCCCATCGCGGTTTCCTGCACGCCTATACTTTCCACTCGCGATAAAAGAAGCTCAATCGTTCTTCGCGCGGCTAGCCCTACTTTTACAAAGACGCGCCTGTTCGTTACCGTTATCTCCGTTGAATTCCTCATCACAATGCCTCGCACAAGAAAAAACAGCGCCATTGCGAAAAAGACTCCACCCAGGATCATCATTGGTTGCTGTGCGGAGCTTCGCTCTCCGGTAGCGCGGCTCGAAAGAATAAACATCCCCACTCCCGTCAACGCGAAAAGGGTAGCGAGCACAACGGGCGCGACGAGGACGATCCAGTGCAAGCGCGTTTCGTAAACGATCGACTCTCCCTCGATCAGATGCTTTTCAACGTAGCTCATGGCGCTCCTTGGTGGATTGCGGCCGGCACGATTTAGCATGCCCCCCGGCGAATGAGCAATATAAATCAAAGCAAGCATGAAAACTGGTGTTTTTGCTGCGCCGGCATCTTGACCGCGGATTTAATGCATCTCTGACCTCACAAGAACCCGCCGGCGGGACGCCAGGACCACGAAAACTCTCGATACTTTCACGGAATAAAATGGAATTCGGACGGATTGCAAAACCTCACCGGGAGCGGACAGCGAAAACTCGGTTACAATGCCTCTATCATAGACATCGAGCGCCGCATATTTTTAAACAATTCAGCGGCAAGAAGGATAGAACTGTTATGAAATTTACGGAAGACTCGTCCTCCCAGGAAATAAAATTCGCCCCCAACCTCACCCGGCGCACGATTTTGTGGCGCGCGAGCTATGCCGTGGCTGTCGCGGGCTTCTCACGCGCCTCCTTGTTCGCCGCAGATGCAGTGAGCGCGCCAATGGCGCGGCTCAGTTCCTACATGACGAGCGCTCGCAGTCAAACATTGCCCGCCGATGTGGCCGAGCAAGCCAAGCTTCATATTCTCGACACATTCGCCGCGATGGTTTCCGGATCGCAACTTATTCCCGGGCAAGCGGCGCTCAAATTTGCCAGAAATTACGGCGGTGAAAAAGTTGCGACCGTCATTTGCTCTAATATTTTGTGCGGGCCGATGGAGGCGGCGCTCGTCAACGGCGTCCTGGGCCATTCGGATGAAACCGATGACGCGCACGCTGCTTCAGGATCGCACCCCGGCGTGGCGATCGTTCCAGCCGCTCTGGCAGTGGGTGAAAAGTTCGGCATCAGCGGCGCTGAGTTTTTGCGCGCCATCACGCTTGGCTATGACATTGGCACGCGCTTCGTGATGACCATGGGCGGAGCCGCTATTCAGAGCGAGGAGCACAGGAGCACGCACTCCATCGCCGGGATTTTCGGCGCCGCTGCCGCGGCTGCAAGCGCCGCCGGCCTGAACGAACAGCAGATGCGCTGGGTCCTCGATTACACTTCGCAGCAATCCTCAGGCACAGCCGCGTGGCAGCGCGATACGCAGCATATCGAGAAAGGTTTCGTTTACGCCGGCATGCCTGCGCGTGGGGGCGTCACGTCCGCTCTGCTCGTACAATCCGGTTGGACCGGCGTGGATGATGTGCTTTCAGGCGCGGACAATTTTTTTATGGCCTATGCCCCGCAGGCAAATCCCGCAACTGTAGTGGATAAACTTGGCGAACGTTTTGCGGTAACGGAGACGGACATTAAGAAATGGACGGTGGGGGCGCCGATCCAGGCGGTTCTCGACGCCGTGGAAATTCTGATCAAGCGGCAATCGTTTTTAGCCGATGACGTTAAGGAAGTTATTGTCCGCCTTGGACGCACGCAAGGCACTGTTGTAAACAACCGCGAAATGCCGGACATCTGCGTGCAACATATGGTCGCAGTTATGCTGATCGATAAAACCGCGACCTTCAAATCCGCGCATGACAAGCCACGAATGCAGGACCCCGCCGTTCTCCGCGTGCGCGCAAAAGTGAATCTCGTTCTGGATGATGGCGAACTTCAGCGCGCCCTCCCGCGACGCGAAGCGATTGTCGAAATCACGCTGAATGATGGAACGCAGCTGAGCGAACACGTGAAGGCAGTGCGAGGCAGCGCTGCAAATCCCATGACGCGCGAAGAAGTTGTTGCCAAAGCGCGCGAGCTAATGACGCCAGTTCTGGGCGCGACGAACGCATCCACCTTGATCGAAAAAATGCTGGCCTTGGAAAATGTAAAGAATGTAAGGGAATTGCGGCCATTGCTGCAGCTTGCATAATCTGAATTGGTTTCAAGTAGCACAGGCTTCAGCCTTTGGAATTTAGTCCTGGCAAGGATTAACCGCCACAGGCTGAAGTGGAGTGAACCCCTATTTTGAGACAAACGGAACTGGCACACTTAGCAGGGAAAGGGGCTGCGAGTGGCCAAGAAACGATTGCGGCGGCATACCAAGGAGTTCCGGCGGATGGCGGTGGAGCGGC
>DATAPT010000293.1:0-4399 GCA_036265065.1 Candidatus Acidiferrales bacterium
CCAGCGACAAAGCCCTGAAAATCATGCAGGTCACCACAGTGATGGTGGCCGTGCTAATCATATGGTGCATGTACACCATCTGGACCCGCGGTGCGCACCTCCCTCCGTTTCCAACACCGTCCAACATTCAGTTGGATAAAAGATCTTTGGGTTGGCTTTCCGGGCACGAAATTGTGCGCATGATTCCGATGATTGCCGTGTTTGTCGGCATCGGACATTCGGTTCTGGCCATGAGCGGAGAAGAGTCCCTCGCGCAGGTGTACCGCGAAATCGAAGCGCCCAAGCTGCCAAACCTGAAAAAAGCCGGCTTGATCATTTTTATTTACAGCCTGCTCTTTACTTCTCTCGTATCGTTTTTTGCGGTGATGATAATCCCGGACAACGTGCGTGGCAAATACCTGGAAAATCTGATCGGCGGTTTGTCCATGAGCCTGGCGGGGCCGTTCGCGTTGCGCCTGGCCTTCCATGTGTTTGTCGTAGCGGTCGGCACGCTGATTCTAGCCGGCGCCGTGAACACCGCAATCGTCGGGTCGAACGGCGTTCTTAACCGCGTTTCCGAGGATGGCGTGCTGGCGGACTGGTTCCGGCAGCCGCACCGCAAATACGGAACATCCAACCGCATCATCAACATCGTAGTCATCTTCCAGATCATCACCATCGTCGCCAGCCGCGGCGATGTGACGTTTCTCGCCAACCTGTACGCGTTTGGCGTGATCTGGAGCTTCACGATGCAGGGCATCGCGGTCCTGGTGATCCGCTACACGCATCCCGGCGATCGCGAATATCGCGTGCCGTTGAATTTTCATTTGTTCGGCAAGGAAATTCCGCTGGGCTTGGCGCTGATCACGGTGATCTTATTTCTGATCGCCATTGTGAACTTGTTTACGAAGCCAAGCGCCACGGTCGCCGGACTGATCTTCTCTTTCATCATGTTCGGCGTGTTTACCGTATCCGAAAAAATAACGCAAAAGAATCGCGGCACGGCCCACGTCGAAATGGATCAGTTTAACGTTGCCTCGCAGGAAGAATTGACGCGGCAATCGGTCGGCGTACGGCCCGGAAGCGTTCTGGTGCCGATCAGCAATTTTCACGCTTTATATCACTTGCAGGCCGTATTGGACCGCATACGGACGGATCGACGCGACATCGTCGTGATGCACGTCCGCCTGCTTAGCAGGACGACCTCAGGCTCAAGCGAGCTCGAAGCCGAGCAGCTTTTTGGCAGCGTCGAGCAGTTTCTATTTACGAAGGCGCTGTCACTTGCGGAAAAACGCGGGAAGCCGATTCGGCTGGCTGTTGTCTCTGCCAATGATCTCTGGGGCGGCATATTGAATGCGGCTGTGAAGCTGGAAGCCTCGACCATTGTTTTGGGTCGATCGGGGAAAGTCACGCTCGCGGAAGAAGCGCGGGAAATCGGCCTTGCATGGGAGCAACTCCCCGATCCGCGCCCGAAATTTAATCTGGAAATTTTCACGCCGGGAGGGCAGCGCGAATTCTTCCTGCTCGGGCCGCACGCGCCGAATCTCACATCCAACGAAGTGCGCCTCGTGCATCGGCTCTGGCTGCGCTTCAGCGATCTAGTTTCGCCGGAAGAGCTTCATCACCATGACGTTGTACACTTTGCGCTGGATGAAGTGATTAAGGACTTGGAAGAAGGCAAGGAAGCGGATGTCGCCGCGCGCCTCCGAGAGCACATCAGCAGGAATAAATCGGTGCCAACGAAGCAGTAGTTTTACAAGTTTCCACCGGCTTTTTATTTCGTATGAATCATGGTTTCCCGCCGCGCAGGGAGAGCCGCAAAACCTAAAAGCTCAACACAAAGGACACGGAGGAAACAGGAGGGCCACAGAGAAAATCAAAAGCAAGAACACATAAGAAACTCACAAATTCCCCCCGCCAAATTCTCCGTTTTTCGCTCTCTTGATTTTCTCTGTGCCCTCTGTGTTAAAGCCTTTGACTTTTTCCTACAACAAGAAGCATCCACAAATCAACCGCTCCATGCAGCATTGAAAATTCAGGCAGCGGCGCGAATCTCAGACGTGCAATGCATGCACTTTGTCGCTTGCATTGGCACCGCGCCCAGGCAATAGGGGCAGTCGCGGGTGGCGGGAGGCGCAGGAGCAGGCTTGGGAGCCAGACGATTCACCTGACGCACCAGAAGAAATACGGCAAAGGCCACGATCAGAAAATTAATGATCGTGTTCAGAAAAAGGCCATAGTTCAAGGTCGCAGCGCCCGCTGCTTTCGCCGCCGCAATTGTGGGGTAATGCGTCTCCGTTAAATTGACAAATAGATTTGAAAAATCGACGTGGCCAAGCAGTCTGCCAATCGGCGGCATCAAAACATCCTGCACGAACGAAGTTACGATTTGCCCGAACGCCGCGCCGATAATGATACCGACCGCCATGTCGAGGACATTTCCCCGCATCGCGAATTCTTTAAATTCCTTGAGCATGCGTGTCTCCTTTTTGAGCTTTAGCGAATTCGACAGGAACTAATCGGTTCGAAGAGACAACACGGCCGCCAGAAGTCCCCGAATTGCAAGAACGCCGCCGGCGGCCGCCAAAGCCAGGCCTACCCAACGAAATGTAAGAAAAACGAGCGTCAGCATCGCGAACCCGACGATCACAAGGGAAGCGCCGCCCACGCGCGCGACGGTGCGATCCGATGTTCGAGCCGCGCGCGATGTTTTCAGCCACGTACGCACTCCCCAGTAAATAAGAACCGCTCCGAGTCCAAGCCACGCCGGGCTGCGCGGATCGAAATTGACTGGACTCAGGAACCGGTTGCTAATCCCCAGCCAAATCAGGAAGCCGCCGAGCAGGATAAAGATAAACTCGGTCATCATCCGAAATAAATTGGCGGGCGTCAGCATGCGCGTCTAAAACGGGCTAGGAGCGCTCGATTTTTACGGATTTTAATTCAACCGGCGTTTTCGGCTTGTCATTTGCGCCGCGCGGCAATTCGGAAATTTTCGTGGCGATATCCATTCCTTCCACCACTTCGCCGAAAATCGTATGTTTATTGTCGAGCCATGGTGTGGGAGCCACGGTGATAAAAAATTGGCTGCCATTGGTTCCCGGGCCGGCATTGGCCATGGAAAGTTTTCCCGGCTTGTCGTGCCTCAGATCTTTATTGAACTCGTCACCGAAACGGTAGCCCGGATCGCCGGTTCCCGTTCCGAGCGGGCATCCGCCTTGAATCATGAATTGCGGAATCACGCGATGGAAAATCAGGCCATCGTAAAACGGACGCTTCACTTTCTGTCCGGTGTTCGGATCCTTGAATTCCTTGGTGCCCTCGGCAAGGCCGACAAAGTTGCCAACGGTTTGTGGCGCTTCCTTGTCAAAAAGTTTTACTACGATGGTTCCCTGCGTTGTGTCGAATACTGCGTATGTGCCTGGTGCGCGAGTCAAGACTGCCTCCTAAGAAGGACAAAATATATCCGCATTATTACCTATTCCGGGCGCATAGACCAGCGCCGCCCATAATAATATCCTGCTTCGAATTTATCGCAGCGCGCGCGCCGGAGGTAATGCTAAACTTCCGCCCTGCGCGTGTTGCATCGTATCACCATGCTCGAGAATCTAATGGCAGGCAGGGAGAAGAACACTTGAATAACGTCATCATTATCGGGAGCGGCTGCGCGGGAATGACGGCCGCGATTTATGCAGGGCGCGCCAATCTGAAACCTGTGGTGATCGACGGGCTGGAACCCGGCGGACAACTCGCGCTGACGACAATGGTTGAAAATTTTCCCGGATTTCCCGACGGCATTCTGGGCCCGGACTTGATTGAAAATATGCGCAAGCAAGCGCTGCGATTTGGCGCCGAATTTAAATCCGGTGCGATTACGGAAGTCGATTTGAGCAAGCGGCCGTTCAAGATTACGGCGGGCAAAGAGACGTATGAAACTCAGTCGCTGATTATCGCCGCCGGAGCGACGGCGCGCCTGATGGGCCTGGAGTCCGAGCGCAAATTGATCGGGTACGGCGTTTCGACGTGCGCCACGTGCGACGGATATTTCTTTCGCGGCAAGGATATTGCCGTGGTGGGCGGCGGCGATTCGGCGATGGAAGAGGCTAATTTTCTTTCGCGATTTGCCAGCAAAGTGTACCTGGTGCACAGGCGCAAGGAATTTCGCGCGTCCAAAATTATGGTGGACCGCGCGCGCGCCAACGAAAAAATTCAATTTGTCACGCCTGTGATTGTCGAAGACATTTCGGATGTGACCAAAGGCGGCGTGGAAAATATGAAACTGCGCAACACCGAAACGAATGAACTTTCGACACTCGCCGTCGAAGGCGTGTTCATCGCCATCGGCCACGAGCCCAACACAAAAGTGTTTCGCGGCAAGCTGGACATGGACGAGAACGGCTACCTCACCACGCATCATGGC
>DATAPT010000294.1:0-4806 GCA_036265065.1 Candidatus Acidiferrales bacterium
CTTGCCGTGGGAGGCTTTGGCCTGTGCGGCATCCCGGAGAAATTGCTGGAGGCCCTCCGCGCCACCAGCGTGCGCGGCCTCACCGTAGCCAGCAACAACGCCGGCATCGATGGCTGGGGACTCGGCCTGCTGCTCGAGTCCCGCCAAATCCGCAAGATGATTTCCAGCTACGTGGGCGAGAACGCCGAATTCGAGCGGCAGTTTCTTCACGGCGAGCTAGAAGTGGAGTTCACCCCGCAGGGAACGCTCGCCGAACGCATGCGCGCGGCTGGGGCGGGAATTCCTGCTTTTTACACGCCCACGGGCGTGGGCACGAAAATCGCGGAAGGAAAAGAAATCCGCGAATTTAACGGGCGAAAATATGTGATGGAGCACGGCCTGCGCGGCGATTTCGCATTCATCAAAGCGTGGAAAGGCGATCGCTGGGGCAACCTGGTTTACCGCATGACGGCGCGAAATTTTAATCCTGTGATGGCCACCGCCGCGGATTACGTAATTGCCGAGGTCGAGGAGTTGGTCGAGCTGGGATCGCTCGCCCCAGCATCCATTCACACTCCTGGTATTTTCGTGAATGCGATTTTCCAGGGCGTAAATTACGAAAAGAAAATTGAGAAGAGAACAGTGCGTAAGCGCCCGTGACACGGTATCAAATTAAATTTGGATGACATTTGCAGCACACGGGGAAGGTTAGGACATGGCTCAGTCTGAAGAGAGCAAGCGGGAACTGATTGCACGGCGCTGCGCGCAGGAATTGCGCGACGGTTTTTACGTGAACCTCGGCATCGGCACGCCGACGCTGGTTGCCAATTACATTCCGAAGGGAATGGAAGTCGTGCTGCACTCCGAAAACGGCATGCTGGGTGTCGGCCCGTTTCCGCTTGAGGGCGATGAAGACCCGGATTTGATTAATGCCGGCAAGGAAACGGTCACGGAGATTCCCGGGACATGCTATTTTTCCAGCTCGGATTCGTTTGGAATGATTCGCGGCGGGCACGTGAACATGACGGTGCTTGGCGCGCTACAAGTCGATGAAAAGGGCAACCTCGCGAACTGGGCGATTCCCGGAAAGATGCTCAAGGGCATGGGCGGCGCGATGGACCTCGTTGCCAATTCTCCTTACGTGATTATCGCCATGGAGCATGCGACGAAAGACGGCAAACCCAAGATTCTCAAGCAGTGCTCGCTGCCGCTGACCGGCGCGGAAGTTGTCGACTTGATTGTTACGGAGTTGGCAGTCATCGCGGTTACGCCGGAGGGTTTGGTGTTGCGCGAAGTGGCGCCCGGAGTTACGCCCGGGGACGTTCAGAAGCTGACCGAGCCGAAATTAATTGTGGCTGAAAACGTAAAAACATTTTCACTGTGAAGCGAAAAATAGAAAATGCTCCGCCTGCGGGGGCCAAACGAGCGCATCCTTGGAACCCAACTCCATCGTCATCGTCAGCCTGCACACGCCCAAGGAAAAATTGTGGGGCTGCCTCGTTTCCATGAATGCTTCTGGCGTCACGCTGCGATGCATCGATCTAAATTCCTTCGACGATTTTATCCGTCAGGTGATGGACCCGGAGGGGGAGCGCATCGGGCTTCCCACATTGTTTTTTCCGATGCAGCGCGTGGAGCGTATTGCGCTTGACGAGCCGCACGGATCGATCCCTTCGCTTTCTGAGCGGTTTGAGCAGCGCGTGGGGCGCACTTTGCGTGATTATCTTGGGCTTTTCGTGTAATCGGAATCGATATTAAAAATGGCCTCTCGCGTCTTCACAGTCCCCAATCAACTTACCTTCCTGCGGCTTGGATTTTTGCCGTTCTTTATTATTTCCATTCACTATCACAGATATGGCCTCGCGCTCGCGGTGCTGATTTTAGCGGGGGTGACGGATGGGCTGGACGGAATTCTTGCGCGCTCGCTGAACCAGAAAACCGCGCTGGGAGCGTATCTCGATCCTATTGCTGACAAATTGCTGCTGTCCTCTTCTTTTGTGGTTTTGGCGCTGAATCAGAGGATTGGTTGGTGGCTCGCGACGCTAGTGCTGAGCCGCGACATCATTCTCTTGACGGCGGCCAGCGTCATTCTTGTGGCGGGTGGTTACCGCCCGTTTCCGCCAAGCATTTACGGCAAGGCCACAACGGCGCTGCAAATTTTGCTGGTGTTTGCGGTGGTGCTGCTGGCGGTGAAGGATTGGATGTGGCTGCAGGAGGCTACAAAAATAATCATTTACCTGGTTGCCGGATTTACGGTGTTCTCCGGATTCCATTACTGCTTCACAGTAGCGCGACGCATCGGGGAGCCGGAGCCTTAGTAGCGCGGGCTTCAGCCTGCGGGGTTTAGTCCTTGCAAGGTCAACCGCCCCGCAGGCTGAAGCCCGCGCCACTGAAACCCGCTACGCAGCACTCTGCAAATAATTCATCACCATGAAGCCGAAGCTGACGGCGACGGCGATTCCTGCGGCCCACCCAAGAAAATTCGCCAGCCGCCGCTCGCTCATGTCCGCGGGAGCACGATCCGGCATCAAGCGTCCAAGCAGATAGCCGGAAGCAACACCGCCGAGGTGGGCGTAATTATCTGTCCCGCTAAACACAAAACCGAGAACGGCGATATAAATCAGCCAGCGAATGAGCGCGCTTCGCAAGGCTTGAGCCGCCATATTTTTTCTGCCTGTGGTAGCCGCGAGCAGAACGCCGATAAGGCCCAGCAACGATCCCGACGCGCCCACGCTGAAATGTCCCGCGAAAGAACTGACAACATATCCAAAGGCGCCAGTGACCACGTACAAAAATAAATATCGCGCAGAGCCATATAAATCCTCGACCATCGGTCCGATATCCATCAACACCCACATGTTGAAACCGATGTGGATGAGACTGGCGTGAAGAAATACAGCCGTTACAAATCGCCATGGCTGACTCACGTTATAAGCAAATGGAAGTGACGCACCCAGGCGATAGCTGACCTGGTTGGCAATCCCTCCCAGATTCATCAGACCGCCGCCCGTTCCACCTGAAAATTTCATCGTGATCACAAATGACAGCGCGTACATCACGCAGCAAATGGCCAGCATGGCGTAGGTGACGGGCGAAGTTTGCGGCATCCAGCGGCCGAGCGAGCGGCTCGCGGCGGCGAACGAAAAGGTCATGTTGGCGCCGCACTGATGGCACCGGGTCGCCGTAGAGCCGACCAGCGTTCCACAAGCGGGGCAAAGTCTCGGCCGCAGGTTCTTCGGCTCGGAATGAAACATCTGACCTAATTGACTGCGCCAGCGGTCTATTTTGTAGCGCCAGCGAACGGGAAGTGGCACGTCATCTCCTTGCTCATTGCTCGAAAAAATTAGCACGACTATAATAGCCGGAATCGCGTGTGGACGCGAAATGCGCTGATGCGATTGGGATGCGAGTAACTTGAAAAGTGAACGGGGCCCGAGTGCAAGTTTTCAAAAATGGCGGTATCTCGCTTGACTGAACGCTTGACCGCGCGAGTCGCCCCGTTTTTGCGTTTGCGGTGGCTGGCATTTGGATGCATTGCCGTGCTTATGGCCGCAGGTTGCGCGGGCCGCCGCCCCGTTTCTACTGTTCCTGCTCCCACACCTTCTCCGAACCCGCAACCGGTTCCCGCTCCTGCTCCTGTGCCAAGTGGACCGCCCTCCGCGCCAAGTGCTTCGCAGCCGCCAACTCGATCATCGCCCTTCGTGCCAGGAATTTTCGTCGAAGAGGGAACCGCGTCATGGTATGGAATTCCATTCAATGGACGCCGCGCGGCAAACGGTGAAATTTTTGACATGAACACGCTGGTGGCGGCGCATCGCACGCTCCCGTTCGGAAGCATCCTGCGTGTTACGAATCTGAATAATGGCCGCGAGGTGGAAGTCCGCGTGATCGATCGTGGGCCTTTTGTGGGAAATCGCGTTTTGGATTTGGCGCGAGCTGCCGCCGTGTCTCTGGATATGATCGGTACGGGAACGGCTCCCGTGCGTATCGAATTGATTTCGGGATCGAATCCCTCAACAGGAGATTTTACCGTTCAAGTGGGAGCATTTGCGGATCGCGCGAATGCCGAACGGCTGCGCGACCGGTTGCTCGCCCAATATCAGCCGATTTTTATTCAGGATTATGAAACGCCAACAGGGCATTTCTACCGTGTGCGCGTTGGGCGCGTTTCCAATCCGGATGCCGCGCAACAGCTCGCCACGCGCCTCAAGAGCAGCGACGGATTCCAGACATTCGTGATGCGCCTGGACCAGCCGAGCGATCTTGGAAATAAATGATCTCTATGAAAAACTTTTCTATACTCGCCTTCAACTGTAAAATCTGAAATGCTCTCTCTGTGCTCTCCTCTTTGCTCTGCGTCCTCTGTGTTAAAGTTTTTGACGTGTTACTGCAAAAGCTTTAACACTGAGGACACAGAGAAAAGCTGAGAAAACCTGAGAAAAACCTAGATCCGGGGTGCCGCTCATGGACGACTGCCTGTTCTGCAAAATCGGGGAAAAGAAAATTCCGGCACAATTGGTTTACGAAGACGAGGAAATGTTTGCGTTTGAAGATATTCAGCCGCAGGCGCCGAGCCACATCCTGCTGTGCCCGCGCAAACATCTGGTTTCGCTTACGGACGCCACGACGGAAGACGCGGCCATGCTGGGGAAATTGCAGCTAGTCGCCGCGAAACTCGCAGCAGAACGCAATCTAACCGCCGGTTACCGTACAGTCTTGAACAACGGCCGTGGGGCAGGGCAGTCCGTGTTTCACTTGCATTTGCATTTGCTAGGCGGTCGCGATTTCCGCTGGCCGCCCGGCTAGGGTTTCAGTGGCGGGGGGGTG
>DATAPT010000295.1:0-4000 GCA_036265065.1 Candidatus Acidiferrales bacterium
GTGGATTCTTCCGCCGGGCCTGAAATGATCAGCGGGGTGCGCGCTTCGTCGATCAGGATGGAGTCCACTTCGTCCACGACTCCGAAATGGTGGCCGCGTTGCACGCAATCGGCCAGATCGAATTTCATGTTATCGCGCAGATAATCAAAGCCGAACTCGTTGTTCGTTCCGTAGGTGATGTCCGCGCCGTACGCGGCGCGGCGTTCCGCATCGCTCAGATCATGCACAATCACGCCAACCGTCAATCCCAGCGCGCGATATATCGGGCTCATCCATTCCGCGTCGCGCCGTGCCAGATAATCGTTCACCGTGACAATGTGTACGCCGCGCCCGGTAAGCGCGTTGAGCACCGCTGGTAGTGTGGCAACGAGCGTTTTTCCTTCGCCCGTCTTCATTTCAGCAATTTTGCCTTCGTTCAAAACGATGCCGCCAATCAACTGCACATCGAAGTGGCGCATCCCAAGCTTTCGGCGGCCAACCTCGCGAACCAACGCAAACGCAGGGACGAGAGCGGGCGCAAGCGCATCTTTGCATCGCTCTTTAAAATCCGCATCGTCCAGGGGAATATCGCCGAGACGTCCTTGCACCTGGGTTTTCAGTTGAATTATTTTTTCCAGAATTTCAGCATCGGTCAATTTCTCAAACTCTGGCGCAAGCGCGTTGATGGCGCTGACCAGCGGCTGAATCACTTTGAGGTCGCGCTCGTGTTTGGTGCCGATGAACCGGGCAACAACCCGGTCAATCAGGGTATCGACTCGCATCACAATCCTTCTTTGTTCGTAGGAATAATGTTCCTGCCCCAAAGGCCGGCCACTGGCCCGGCGCAGGGATGCAGGTGCGCGCAGCATGAGGCCATCGTGCAGCGACACTCAAAAACTCATTGTACCCTGTCAGGCAATCGCCGTGCAAAGAGAGGCGCGAGTATCTTCCTGCATGAGTTAGTGCTGTTTATCCCCAGTCCCGGCGAATCGCTTGCCCTATTGCCTGACGAAGTGCAATCGATGGTATGCGACTGATTTGATTGAACTTCTGTTGCATGGACATTTTGGGAGCAAGGCTCGCGAAAAAGCAAATTTACATTTCTTCGCTCCGCCCTCTCTAGCGAATAGCCAGTGGTGTAGCCTACAACAATCTGGAACTAGAAATAAGGGAAATACCTTACGGACGGCTCGGATGTTATTCGGGCAATATCGCAGATGAAGTTGTAAAGATTTGTCCGAAGCACATCTGCAGGAAGAGAGTCAGTGAAAAAATTGCACACCCAGAGAGGGATAAGCCCAAAGATTATTCCATGAAATGACGGGCGGTATACTCGCAAGTTATTGAGTCTTTTAAGGCTGCAACAACATTTAAATATTTTTAATGTTTGGCTCTCCTTGTGCCTCCATATGTGCCTACCGGGAATCGTCTTGAAAAATGAACGGGGAGGAGCAAGCCTGACCAAACCCGAAATCTAGCTGAATCAAGGTTCTTTCGAGACATTTTTAACCAGGTCGCCCCACCCCGCCCCGGAGCGCCCTATTCCCTGAAATAGATGACAGAGGATTGCCCATGCGCACGGCGCTGAAAATGGTCCTGCCCCTAATCGTGAGCGTTGCGGTGGTATCCGTGCTATTCGCCTGGTACCAGGTGCGGACCGAAAGACGAATTTTAAGGAGTGATCTGTCCCGCAGATCGCAAATTCTGGGGGAAGGCCTTCAGGAAAACGTGGAACCTTTATTGGGCCGCGGGCCTGACAAAAACTTGCAACGATTGGTGGATCGATTTAACGATCGGGAACATTTGATGGGCGTCGCGGTGTATGACGCAGCTGGAGGAACGCTGGTCATTACACCGGGAATTGCGCCGCTCTTCAAGAATTGGCCAGACGTAGTCAAGGACGCGGCGCACAAAGACCAGGAGCAGGATGTATTCGTACGTGGAAAACTACTCGATAGCGCAGGAAATAAAAATATTCCCCCGATGCACATTCACGCCGTGCCGCTGCACAAGAATGACGAATTGGGCGGGATGTTGGCGCTGTTTCAAGACACGAGCTACATCGACGCCCAGGTTTCGCACACGCTTCGTGATTCATTACTGAATGCATTGGTACAGACTGTCCTTATCGCGGGACTGGCTTTGATTCTTGTTAGATGGACTTTCATGGGGCCTCTCAAGAGCACGGCCCATTGGCTTCGAACACTTCGTATAAGCGGTCCGAATGGCGCACGAACACCTCCCGAATTGCCGCAGGGAGAAATTTTTGAGCAGCTGCATCAGGAAGTCAGGCATCTGGCTCGCGACCTTAATTCGGCTCGAGCGTCAGCTGAAGCCGAGGCGAGGTTGCGTGAGTCCGGCGCATCCCTATGGACTGGAGAACGGCTTCGAGTCAGCTTGCGCAATAAACTTCACGATTCGCCTCTCTTTGTTGTCTCCAACCGCGAGCCCTATATGCACACGCGCAACGAGAGAGACGGATCGATCAACGTGATTGTTCCGGCCAGCGGCCTCGTTACGGCCCTGGAGCCCGTGCTGCTTGCGTGTAACGGTACGTGGGTGGCCAGTGGATCGGGAAACGAAGACCGCGCGGTTGTGGACGATCACGATCGCCTGCGAGTGCCGCCGGACAATCCCAGTTATACGCTGCGCCGCGTGTGGATGACGGACGAAGAGGATAAAGGTTTTTACGAAGGTTTTTCGAACGAAGGACTTTGGCCTTTGTGCCATATCGCGCATACGCGTCCTGTCTTCCGGCCGGATGACTGGATTCAATATCAGCGCATCAACAGGCGATTTGCGGATGTGGTGCTGCAGGAAATGGAGGGCACCGAGTCGCCAATTCTTCTCGCGCAGGATTATCACTTCGCTCTTTTGCCGCGAATGGTCAAGGAAGCCCGGCCCGATGCGCGGGTGGCAATCTTCTGGCACATACCCTGGCCGAACCCGGAAATGATTTCAATCTGCCCGTGGCAACGGGAACTAGTCGATGGTTTGCTCGGCGCGGATCTGATTGGTTTTCACATCCAAACGCATTGCAACAATTTTCTGGAAACCGTGGACCACGCGGTGGAGGCGCTGACCGAGTGGGACCGTTTCGCCGTGAATCGGCTGGGGCACATGACGCGCGTGCGGCCGTATCCGATCAGCGTGGCATTTCCGGAAACCAGCACCTTCGACGATGAAGTCCTGAACATGGGAACGGAGCGTGCGGCGATCTGCCATGAACTGGGAATTGAAGCATCTCTGCTCGCGGTTGGCGTTGACCGAGTGGATTACACCAAAGGAATCCTGGAGCGTTTCCGCGCGATTGAGCGTTTTCTGGATCAGTATCCCGCATTTCAACGCAGATTTTCCCTGGTACAAATCGGAGCCCCGAGCCGCACGGATATCGTCCGGTACAAGAATTTTTTGGATGAGGTAACTGAAGAGTCGGAACGGATCAACGCGAAATTTCAAGCCGGGAAGTGGAAACCCATTGTGCTTTTGAAAAAGCATCACTCGCACGAACAGATTGAGCGTTACTACCGCGCCGCATCCATGTGCCTTGTAACTTCTCTGCATGACGGAATGAATTTAGTGGCCAAGGAATTTGTGGCCGCGCGCACTGATAACCGCGGCGTTCTTGTGCTCAGCACATTCGCGGGAGCCGCTCACGAACTTTCCGACGCATTGCTCGTCAATCCCTATGACGTCATGCAACTGGCCGAAGCCATTCACTCCGCGCTCGAAATGCCCGAGGCAGAGCAGGCGAAGAGAATGCAGTGGATGCGCCGGGTGGTGAAGGAACACAACATTTATTTCTGGGCGGCAAATTTGCTCAGTGATTTGACAGAGATCCGAATCGAAGGAGCAGACCGCTCGGAGGTGCGTCAGACTCAATGACCGGGGCCCATCGCACCACGCCGCATTTGTTTGAAAACTGGGAAAACATAGTCCGGCGGATTCGCGGAAAAAATCATATTGTGATTTTCCTTGATTTCGACGGGACGCTTGTGCGTATCGCCCCGATGCCTGACGC
>DATAPT010000296.1:0-5503 GCA_036265065.1 Candidatus Acidiferrales bacterium
AGGCTACATCACCGTTGGCATGTACGAATCGGGAGAGCCCGGCGAAATTTTCATCAAGATGGCCAAGGAAGGCTCGACGCTCTCCGGCTTCATGGATGGCTTCGCGCTCTCCGTTTCCATCGGCTTGCAGTACGGCGTGCCGCTCAAAGCTCTGGTCGATAAATTCATCAACACGCGCTTTGAGCCCGCCGGCTACACCGGCCACCCCGCAATCCCGTACGCGAAATCCGTGCTCGATTATCTTGGGCGCTGGCTTGGCGGCCGGTTCATTTCGCCCGACTACCTGACGCACAGCGGCGAAGCTTCCTTGCCCGCTGCCACTGTAGCCGCGACGCCAGCCGTCGTTCCCGCATTCATCCCGACAGCTGACGACGATCCGTCCCCGGCCGGTGCGCGTTCCTCAGCCGCCAACACCCGCAGCGATGCGCGCCCCATGTTCGATGGCGCTCCCACTTGCTCCGAGTGCGGCATGCTGATGACCCCCAACGGCGCCTGCTACAAATGCGAAAATTGCGGCGGCACCTCGGGCTGCAGCTAGAACATTAAGTCCGAACATAATTTGCAAACAAGGGGCACGGTTCGCCGTGCCCTTGCTTTTTGTGGCATAGGCTTCAGCCTGTGCGGTTTTAGTCCATGCAAGCACCAACCGCCGAACGCTTAACGGCTGCTAATAAAACCAAAACTTTGTGATTCCGAGCGAAGCGAGGAATCTCTCTGTGATTATTTTCGTATAGGTAAATCGAAGAGAGATTTCTCGCATTGCTCGGAAGGACAGACCAAGTCACTTTTATCCCGGACTGTACGCATTTCGTCCTCGCAAGGACCAACCCCGCACAGGCTGAAGCCTATGCCACATAAACCCACCTTGCTCGCCGTCACTGCCTATGCTCCAATGTCCGCCGATGCTAACCGCAGTCACGCGCAAAAATTCCATAACGGTTTTGCAAAAACCTCTGCCGCGCTTAAAGCCAGGCTGGGCCCTCGTCCGCGTGCGCCTCGCCGGAATCTGCAACACGGATATCGAAATCCTGCGCGGCTACCACAATTTTCAAGGCACGCTAGGCCACGAATTTGTAGGGGAAGTCGTCCGCGTAGCCAGCGCAAAAGACAGCCGCTGGATCGGCCGCCGCATAGTTGGCGAAATAAATCTGTCCTGCGCGGGCATTGGCTTCCGCAAGCCATGCAGCTACTGCCGCCGCGGAATCCCCACGCACTGCGCGCGCCGCCGCGTCCTGGGAATCATCGGCCACGACGGCGCATTCGCCGAATTCCTGGCGCTGCCCATTGTAAATCTGCATCGCGTCCCGGAAAACGTTCCCGACGAAGCCGCCGTCTTCACCGAACCGCTCGCCGCCGCATGCGAGATTCTGGAGCAGGTCAACATTCGCGAGCACCGTGAAGCCGCCGTGATCGGCGACGGCAAGCTCGCGCAGCTAATCGCGCGCGTGCTCCGCGCCGCCGCCCCGCGCGCGAATCTGCGCGTGACGATGATCGGCAAGCACGAAAGCAAATTGCGCCTCGCGCGCGCCGCAGGCATCTCCACAGTAAAAGTCACGTCGCCGGCCGCGCGCCGTGCCGATGCATTCACTCTGACGGTCGAGGCCACCGGCTCGCCGTCAGGCCTCGCGCTCGCGCAACAAATCACCGCGCCGCGCGGCACCCTCGTCCTGAAATCCACATTTCACGGTGCTGCCAACGTCGAAACCTGGCCCATCGTCGTAAAAGAGTTGACCGTAATCGGCTCCCGCTGCGGCCCTTTCCCGCCCGCGCTCACGCTCCTACGTTCAGGACGCGTAGACCCGTGCTCGCTGATTTCCCGTGTCTTCGATTTAAAAGATGCAGCCGAGGCAATTCAATTCGCGCAGCGGCGCGGCGTGATGAAAGTGCTGCTCAAAATTGTTGAGGACGAGATTTGAGATTTATGTAGCGCCCGCCTTTCTTTTCAGGCGGGCATCTTGGCGTGACAGACGGATGCCCGCCTGAAAAGAAAGGCGGGCGCTACAAAATCGGATTCGCTGGAGAATTTGGTATCACGAGGGGGAACATGAAGGAGCTAAGCGAAAAATTAGCGCGAGCCGTTGAAATCGCCGAGCCAGCTCTTCAAAAGGTCTCGGAAGTGGAAAGCAATGCGCCCGTCTTGAAAGGCGGCTGGTCGCGAAAGCAGGTGATCGGGCATTTGATCGATTCCGCTTCCAACAATCACCAGCGATTTGTGCGTGCGGCGCTACAGGACTCAGTTGAGTTTCCCGGGTATGATCAGGACGGCTGCGTGCTCGTACAAGACGTGCAAAGCGCGCCCTGGCCGCTTCTGGTCGCGCTATGGGCGAACTACAATCTTTACCTCTCTCACGTCATCGCGCACTTTCCAGTTCCCAAACTCGAAGTCCCATGCCGAATAGGTGAGAACCAACCTGTCACTTTGAAGTTACTTGCCGAAGATTATGTGACCCACCTCTTGCATCATTTGCGCCAAATTGAGGTCGTCGTTTAGCAATGAAGAATGACGCAAGTCCCTTCACCTTTTGCCCCTCCGCGTTTCTTGACTTTCCTGCGAGGCGCTGTCTAGACTTGATCTTCCCGCGAAAACTATGAACCAGGCGGAACACAAGACGATTGTTGTAGGTGTCACCGGAGCGTCGGGGGCGGTGCTGGCGCAGGCGGTGTTGCGGATGCTCGAAGCCGACTCGCGCGTGGAACGGATTCACCTTGTCGTCACGGACACAGGCGCACGCCTGCTGGCCCACGAATTAGGTATCAGCACGAGCGACCCGAAAAAGCTGCCGTCTTTGGTCATCGGCGGCCGCGCGGAAAAGACGGAAGTTTTGCCGAACAAAGACGTGGGCGCGTCCATCGCATCGGGCAGTTATCCGGTGGACGCGATGGTGGTGATCCCGTGCTCGATGGGCACGCTCGCGACGATTGCCGCGGGAACGAGCGATGATTTAATTGCGCGCGCCGCTGATGTTTGCCTCAAGGAAGGCCGCCGACTCGTGCTGTGCGTGCGCGATACGCCGTTCAGCAGGATTCACCTGGAAAACATGCTGCGCGCGCAGCAGGCGGGCGCCGTGATCATGCCAGCCATCGTTTCGTTCTATCACCAGCCGAAAACGATTGACGATCTCGTCGCGCAATACGTTTACCGCGTGCTCGCGCAAATAAACTTGCCGCAGGACGAGATGTATCGCTGGGAAGGGCAGAACAAAACCAAAGTGATTGAGGTTTGAGAATTTAGTAGGACAGGCTTCAGCCTGTCTTCTTTTGACTTCTGTATGTGTAGAAAAAATCAAACCCGGACAGGCTAAAGCCTGTCCTACTGAAATTCGGAGAACCAACGAGTGAGCACGTCCCGCGTCCGCACCATCCTTGAAATGATCAAGTTTGAGCACTCCCTGTTCGCGCTGCCTTTTGCGCTGATGGGAGCGCTGCTCGCCGCGCGCTATTCGCACGTGGCGGGCGCGGCGGGGAACCTGTCCGCCTTAGCAGGTTCCCATGCGAAGGCGGATTGGCCCACGTGGCGGCAAATCGCGTGGATCGTCGTCGCCATGGTCGGCGCGCGCTCCGCGGCCATGACGCTGAACCGCATCATCGACCTGCGCTATGACCGCGAAAATCCGCGCACCCGCACGCGCGCCCTCGCCACCGGAGCGCTCACCGTGCAATTCGCATGGGTCTTCACCGCCGCCGCTGCCGCCGTGCTGATGATCGCCGCGTGGCAATTAAATCCGCTGGCCCTAAAACTTTCGCCCGTCGCGCTCGCCGTCCTGTTCTTCTATTCCTACACCAAACGATTTACGTCCTGGTCGCACCTCGTGCTCGGCTTCTGCCTGGGGATGTCACCCGCGGCAGCGTGGATCGCCATCGCAGGCTCGCTCGATCCGCGCATGCTGATTCTGTGTGCCGCGGTAACGCTATGGGTTGGCGGCTTCGACGTGCTCTACGCCTGCCAGGACATCGAGTACGACAAATCGGTCGACCTTTTTTCCGTGCCCAAACGTTTCGGCGTGGCCAAGGCGCTGCTCATCGCGCGCGCCATGCACGTCCTGATGATTGCGTTATTAGCGTGGCTGGCCTGGAGTTTTCTGCTGCCGTGGCCCGCGTGGGCCGGAATCGTGGTGGTCGCGGGCATGCTCACCTACGAGCACTCGCTCGTTTCTCCGACCGATCTCAGCCGGATGAATGCTGCGTTTTTCACCGTGAACGGTTATATTAGTCTCTTGTTCCTGCTGTTCTGGGGAGCGGCAGTGGCATTGAAGTAGCACAGGCTTCAGCCTGTGGATTTTCGTTCGCTACTTCAATCCTGCGCGCTTGCCAAGATTATTTGGAAACCCACAGACTGAAGTCTGTGCTACCGAAACCATGGCCGAACTATACATTAACGACGAGCACCTGAAGCCCATCGCAGCGAAAGTCCTGGCAGGCGAACGCCTGACCGCCGAAGACGGCATCGCTCTTTACCGTTCGCCGGATCTGCTGGCCATCGGCTGGCTAGCGAATCATGTGCGCGAAAAGCGCCATGGCAACACTTGCTTCTTTAACGTGAACCGTCACATCAATCCCACGAACATCTGCGTAGCGCACTGCAAGCTCTGCGCCTTCGGCCGCGACCCCAATGCGCCCGGCGCCTACAATTTTGCGCTCGAGGAAATCTACCAGCGTGCCGAGCAAGGCATGAGCGAAGGCGCCACGGAATTCCACATGGTCGGCGGCCTGCACCCCGATTTGCCGTTTGAATATTTTCTGGAAATGATGCGCGGCCTGAAGAAACGCTGCCCGACGGTCCATCTGAAGGCGTTCACAATGGTCGAGGTCGGCTATTTCTCGCGCATCGCCAAGCTTTCGATTCGCGACACGCTCGTCGCGCTGAAGGAAGCGGGCGTCGATTCGCTTCCCGGCGGCGGCGCTGAAATTTTTAACCCGCGCGTGAGAAAGTTAATTTGCGATCACAAAGTCAGCGGACGCCAGTGGCTGAACATCGCGCGTACCGCGCATGAAATCGGCCTGCGCTCGAATGCCACCATGCTCTACGGCCACGTCGAAACCGACGAAGAGCGCGTCGAGCACATGCTTCTCCTGCGCGAATTGCAGGACGAGACGCACGGCTTCTCTGCGTTCATCCCGCTCGCTTTTCATCCCGATAATACGGGCCTCGCGCACTTGCCCCCGCCCACGGGTTACCACGATCTGAAATCGATCGCCATTTCGCGCCTGCTGCTCGATAATTTTGACCACATCAAAGCCTACTGGGTGATGCTCACGCCGAGCATCGCGCAAATCGCGCTGCGATTCGGCGCGGACGATCTCGACGGCACCGTCGTCGAAGAAAAGATTTACCACGATGCCGGCGCCAAGACCGCCGAGTTCACTCCGCGCCTCGAACTCGAGCGCCTGATCCGCGAAGCCGGCCGCATCCCCGTCGAGCGCGACACGTTGTATAGGCCCGTCGACCGCTCAAAAATGCCGCCGCCGCAAGGCCCGCGCCCCGACGTCACCATTTCCATCAATA
>DATAPT010000297.1:0-6499 GCA_036265065.1 Candidatus Acidiferrales bacterium
AGGAGATGGCCACCCACCAGCCGATTGGAGTCAGGGCCAGAATAAGAGTGACGAACCCAATGATCGGCTTTACGACATTTCGCAAGAAAGCAATCACGGCTGCGGCGGTCATTTTCCTGCTCGCGTCGATTCGCCTTCCTATGTATGCAGAGGGTGGGGATTCGCCGAAGCCCGCAACTTCGCCGGCATCAGCGAGCACAGAGGGCGCGCCGTCAGCGCGTCTTGCCGATTCATCGCCGGTGGGAATTTCTGGCGCCGACTTGTCGGAAGCCAAAGCCACAAATCCTTCGCTCGAGCAAGTTATGGATCTCTTGCAGGCCCAGGGCGAGGAGATCGCGGCGTTACGCATCGCCTTGCGCGAACAGCAAGAGCTGAGCGCGCGCCTCGAAGCCAGGTTGAACGCAGGCTCGCCCGCGGAAATCGTGGCCGTGGCTGCTCTGCCGGCACCAGTGCCGGTCGCGCCCGCCATCGGCTCCACGCAAACTGAGCTGGAACAAAAAGTCGCGCAGCTTGAGACGGACATGGGCAAGTCGCAAAAAAACATGGAGGAGCGGCTGAAAAAGATCGGTCCATTTGAATTCAGCGGCGATTTCCGGTTGCGCGCGGAGCCCACGTTTGGCGGCCCGATTGATCAGTCTCAAGAACGGTTCAGGCAGCGCGTGCGTTTGCGATTTAATGTGGAAGCAAAGTTGAATGACCAAATCAGGGGCGGATTTTCTCTGGCGTCTGGGGACCTGAACAGTCCCATTTCCACCACTCAGACGTTAAATCAGTTCGATGCGCGCAAGCCCATCGCGATTGACCGCATGTACGCCACGTATACACCCAGCTGGCTCAAAGCCCTTACGCTTACCGGCGGAAAATTCGCATATCCGTGGGTCAACACAGAACTCGTTTGGGACAAGGATTTAAATCCGGAAGGCGCGGGTGAAACTCTTTCCTTCCAAGTCAATAAATCAGCACTTAAGAAAATCAGCCTGGTCGGTTTCCAATTGCCATTCGCGAAAAATCAGCGCACGGCTGCAAACGACAAGAGCTATTACAATACAGTGGTCTACGGCGAACAGTTGCAAACGTTCTGGCGACTCGGAGAGCGCGTCCGGCTAAGCGCGTACGGAAGTTTTTACGATTGGAAATTTGCGGATTCCGTGGCCTTTTCCCTGCTTACGGCAAACAGCGCCAGCCCGGAAGATGGACTGCTGGCACTTGCCAACCTCGGCGAAGAGAATTCGATCGCCACAGTTACGTCAACAAATCCTGTTACAGGCGCTAAAACACTTACGTCTGCTCAGTTCGCATCGAAGTATGCAATTCTTGACACCCTTGCACAAATTGACGTAGCCATGCCTTCGGAACGGTGGCCGCTCACATTCATCGGCGATTTTGCGCAAAACACGCGCGCCTGCGAGAACGTAAAAAATATTCCTTCCGCCGCCGTGTTTTCGGCGTCGTGCGACCCTCATGCTCACAATGGATATTGGCTGGAGAGCAGCATCGGCCGCACACAGAAAAAAGGCGACTGGGAGTTCAGTTACACGCGCATGGTGATTCAGCGGGAAGCGGTGCTTGGAGCTTTTAATTACAGCGAAATATTTCCGTCCAGCAATGTCGAAATTCACAGGCCGGAAATCATGTACCAGCTGTTCGATAACGTGACACTACAACTGAATGGATTATTCGGCCGGCCCCTCGTGTCCGCCGGAAGCCCGGCACCCGCTCAGCCTTTGTGGGAGCGGTTGCAATTCGACATGACGTACAAATTTTAGATGACGAACGTAAAAGGAATCTTTTTGCGTAGACGAGCAAGGAATGCGTATCTCGCGCTTCTCGTGGCGGCCATCTTGATGGTCGCTGCTGGGACTCGTGCGCAGCAGAAGCCCATCGTAATTCACGTTGGATATTTTCCAAACATTACGCATCCGCAGGCTCTTGTCGGCCGCGCGGGCGGACAGTTTGAAAAAGCATTAGGGCCGGGCGTGCAAATTGAATGGAAAGCGTTCAATGCCGGGCCCGCGGCGGTCGAGGCTCTATTCGCCGGCGCAATTGATATTACGTACATTGGTCCGAATCCGGCCGTGATGGGTTACGTCCGTTCGGGGGGAGAAGCCGTTCGGCTGATTGCCGGCGCTGCGAGCGGGGGGGCGGCACTTGTCGTTCGCCAGGGAGCGGGAATTCAAAACATTTCCGATTTCCATGGAAAAAAAATTGCCACTCCGCAGCAGGGAAACTCGCAGGACGTGGCGCTGCGAGCCTGGTTGCAATCAAATGGCCTGAAAACAAAGGATAAGGGAGGCGATGTGCAAGTGCTTCCGATCAATAACGCGTATCAATACTCTCTTTTTCTGAAGGGAGAGCTCGACGCGGCTTGGTCGCCTGAGCCCTGGGCTTCACGGCTGGTTCACGAAGCGGGCGGGCGAATTTTTCTCGACGAACGCGATAAATGGCCAAAGCATGAATTTGCGACCACAAACCTGCTCGTTCATCCAAAGTTTCTGAAGGAACATCCGGAGATAGTGAAAAGTTTTCTCCGCACTCATGTGGAACTGACGGACTGGATTAACAGCAATCAGGAGCAGGCCAAGCTGATCATCAACCAGCAACTGCGAAAAGAGACCGGGAAGCCTCTTTCAAAAATCGTACTCGATGATTCATTTTCGAGAATCACGGTGACTTGCGATCCGATTCGCTCCTCGTTGCTGACGTCAACTCAGGAAGCATTTGAAGCAGGTTTTCTGGGCCATAAGCAACCGGACATTACCGGGCTCTATGACCTGTCTCTGCTGAACGAAGTACTACGCGAAAAGAAGGCACAACCACTACAATGACCAAGTACGTTATCGACCTGTTTAATTTTTCCATTGGCGGAGGCCAGGTGCAGGCGGAAAATCGCGAGTTGCCGGAGCCGCTGAAAGCGGATAAGAAGCCATCCGCCGACCCTCGCCCAGGGTGTGCGCGCGAGCCTGCCTCGGAAGCCGCGCCAAAAGAAAGCATCGAGCTGTGCGGCGTTTTCCGCAGCTATGCCAACGCGCGAGGTTCCTTCACCCCTGCGCTGCAAAATATTGATCTGGAAATTGAGCAAGGGGAATTCGTCTGTATCGTCGGGCCCTCCGGCTGCGGGAAATCCACGCTGCTTCATCTGGTGGCTGGTTTGGATAAGCCCACGACCGGGCAAGTGTTGGTTGACGGAAATCCGGTGAAAGGTCCGGGCACGGACCGCATTTTGCTTTTTCAGGAATTGGGATTATTTCCGTGGCTGACGGTCCGGCAAAACGTGGAATTCGGATTAAAAATGGCCGGCGTATCGAAGGAAGAAAGAAAGGATCGCGCGAGAATTTTTCTGCGCATGGTTCACCTTTCGCATTTTGAGGATCACTACATTCACCAGCTTTCGGGAGGCATGAAGCAGCGAGTGGCTTTGGCCCGTTCTCTGGCATTGCGTCCAAAAATTCTGCTGATGGATGAGCCTTTCGCGGCGCTTGATGCGCAGACGCGGGACATGCTGCACGATGAGCTGGAGCGCATCTGGAAAGAAACCGCGCCGACCATTATCTTCGTGACGCACAATGTCCGCGAAGCCGTGCGGCTCGGAGATCGAGTCCTTCTGATGAGTTTCCGCCCCGGCCGCATCAAGAAGCAATTTAATGTGAATCTGGCAAGGCCGAGGCACGTGGAAGATTCCGACGTGGCTCAAATGTCCAAGGAAATTCTCGGCCAGCTGCGCGAAGAGATTGACCGTTCGTTTAACGCGGAATATTCCCGTGAAGAAAAACCCTGAGGAATTGTTTTTTCCGCGGCCGTACTTGAACTGAAACCCTAGCCTGATTTTCTCCCGACAGGAACGGGATCGCGCCACCCCGGTGCCCAAAGGGCGCTTCATAGCAAGCTAACCCAGCCAGCATGGCTTCACAATCTGAAGTCACAGATTGTGCGAATTGCGTTGGGGTAAACCTGGGAACGCCAATCTCCTGATTGGCGGGTGGCAAAACGTCAATCGGGAGATTGGCGTTCCCAGGAAACATACAATCCAGCGAGAAATGCGGGCTACAGCGAAGAGCCGATTAACTCGACCAGAATTTCATTTGATCCGGCATAGATGCGCTGTACGCGGCCGTCCATCCACATGCGCGCTATCGGATACTCGGACATATAACCGTACCCTCCGAACATCTGAACGCACTCGTCCACAATGCGGGACTGGCATTCCGTCGTCCAGTATTTCGCCATCGCAGCTGTGACCGGGTCCATCTTGCCGGCGAGAAATTGCATGATGCAATTGTCAACGAACACGCGGCCGATCTGCGCTTCCGTCTTGCATTGCGCCAGTTTGAAGCGCGCATTTTGAAATTCTATAAGCGTCTGCCCAAAAGCCTTTCGCTCTTTCGCGTATTGGATGGTGAGGTCCAGAGCACGCTCGATCGACGCGATCGCGCCCACGCTGATCATCAGCCGTTCGTAGCGCAATTGATCCATCATCTGCGCGAAACCGGCGCCTTCGTTTTTTCCCAGGAGGTTCGCGGTCGGAACGCGGACATCGTCGAAGAAAAGTTCGCAGGTGTCGATCTCATGCATGCCAATTTTTTCAAGCGATTTGCCGACGCGGTATCCCGCGAGATTTTTCGTTTCGGCCATAATCATGGAGATGCCGCGAAAGCCCGCCACTTTGGGATTGGTTTTTGCCGCTATGCAGATGAGGTTGGCGAGCCCGCCGTTGGTGATAAAAGTTTTGGAGCCGCTGATGACGTACTCGTCCCCTTCGCGGCGCGCCGTCGTCTTTATGGCCTGCAAGTCCGAGCCGGCTGACGGCTCGGTCATGGCGATTGCTCCAATCAGTTCACCTTGCGCCATCGCCGGAAGCCACTTTTTCTTTTGCTCTTCGTTTCCGTAATGAAGAATGTAGTGCGAGACGATGCTCTGCACGCCGCAACCGAAGTTTACTCCCGCTTGCGCCAATTCTTCCGTTACCACTGCGTTGTGCGCAAATGTCCCACCCGCCCCGCCGTACTCTTCGGGTATGTCGGCGAGCAGCAGACCGGTCGCACCGGCCTGCTTCCAGGCGTCCAGATCGGGTTTGTGTTGCTCTCGCCACTTTGCCTGTTGAGGGACGAATTCGTTTTGAATAAATTCGCGGAGGGCCTTGCGATACATCCGCAGTTCTTCGTTCATCCAGGGCGATTCGTAGTTGGGCATGGTGAATTAAATTTTATCGTGGCGAAAATTAAAACATCCGCAATCCGGAGGAAAATCGAAAAATATTTGTTGATTCGACCTCGTTTTCCTCTGCCTTAACGTCGCAAAAACTGCCGGCGGGACGCCGGCGCTACGAAACCCGTGCGACTAAACTTTTGTGGGCACTTCGTAGGCGTCCGCGTGAACGTCCATGACGGCGCGCCCCGAAGGATCGACGTTATTTTGAAATGCCGCATCCCACTTGAGCGCCGTCTCCGTGCTGCACGCGACGCTGCGCTCCCAGGGCACGCAATTAATTGCCGTGGCCCATGGAAAATGAGTCTCGAAAATCTGGCGGTAAAAATAAGCTTCTTTCGTTTGCGGTGTTTTTACAGGGAAGCGCTCGGCCGCGCCGCGCATCATGCCGTCCGTGATTTCGTGTTCCGCGGTGGCCTTCAGCCCATTGATCCAGCTGTAGCCGACGCCATCGGAAAACTGTTCCTTCTGCCGCCACAAAACGGAGTCCGGGATATACCCTTCAAACGCTTTGCAGAGCGGCCACTTCTCGATGGGCCGTGTGTGCTTGGCGTTTTTCGGGAGTTTCATGTTCGGATCGAGCATCATGGCGACATCTAAAAATTCGCGGTCGAGAAATGGCACGCGAGCCTCAACACCCCATGCGGAGCTCGCTTTATTCGCGCGCGCGCAATCGTATAGGTGCAGCTTCTGAAGCTTGCGAACCGTTTCTTCGTGCAGTTCCCGTCCGTTCGGAGCTTTGTGGAAGTAAAGGTAGCCGCCAAAAATTTCGTCCGCGCCTTCTCCGGACAAAACCATTTTGATGCCCATCGTTCTGATCTTGCGCATGAGCAGGTACATCGGCGTGGTCGCCCGGATGCTCGTAATGTCAAAAGATTCCAGCTGATAAATCACATCCGACAAGGCGTCCAAACCCTCTTGCACGGTGAAGTGAATTTCATGATGGACCGAGCCGATATGATCGGCCACGGTTTTCGCGGGCATTAAGTCCGGCGCGCCTTCGAGTCCAATGGCAAAGGAGTGCAATCGCGGCCACCA
The DNA here is from genome assembly GCA_036265065.1 of Candidatus Acidiferrales bacterium. Classification (GTDB taxonomy): domain Bacteria; phylum Acidobacteriota; class Terriglobia; order Acidiferrales; family UBA7541; genus Palsa-360. The sequence continues at coordinate 6,241 of DATAPT010000297.1, forward strand.
AGCGGGAGCAAGATCATTCTCATCCACTCTGCGGGCGCTGAACTTTGCGGCCACGGCGGCTATGATCGAGGAATCGATTCCGCCGGAAATCAGCACGCCGTATGGAACGTCGCTCATCAGTTGGCGATGGACGGCCGATTCCAGCGCAGTACGCAATTTCGCCGGATCATAAGTCTCGTCAGGGCAGAAGTCCGGTTCCGCCCACTTCGGCTCGTAATACCTTTGAAAACCTTTGTCCGCTTCATTGCCCAGGTAAAAG
>DATAPT010000298.1:0-4792 GCA_036265065.1 Candidatus Acidiferrales bacterium
TCGGCGCCAGCGCCCGAAGACAGGTCGGAACCCATACGTCGCAAATCTTCCTCGATCTGCCGACTGGTGCGCCTCGTAATGCCCGTACGGACCACTGTAGCGGTCATGTCGCCTATGCCGGGCGCGGTTGCCGCCGTCATGGCGTTGCCGCTTCGAAAGAAAAGCTCGCCCGTAAATTTAGGTATCGTGTGCGATTCCACGAGAACGATTTCGAGGCCGTTCGAAAGAGTTTTATGCACGCGCGCCGGCCAGATCACCGGACGAGCCTGCGCGAGCTGCGGAATTGCGGATTGAAATTCTGACCCAGGCGCCGAAGACATCATGCCGCCCCTTTCTCCGCCGGTTGGCGAATTGCGATGGAGCGGTTATGGCGCTTCAAAAGTTTCTGCGCAACGGTTTGCACGGCCTCCGGGCCGACTTCCATAAATCCGCCCAGGACAGTGTTCACCAGACCCGGCTCATTATCAAAAAGAGAGAAGCACGCCAGCAGGTGCATCAGCCCGTATCGCGGGATGGACGGGCCGTGGCCTCCCTCCAGCATGGAAAAATAATTGGAGCGGAATTTTACTTTGATCGGCTCCAGTTCATCGGCCGTAATTCCCTTTTCTTTCATCTCGTCCAAAATTTCGTCATAAGCGGCGATGGCCTGGTCCACGGAATATTCAGGCTTGTGCAGCATTCGCGTGACCATCAACGTCGGGCCGTTGTAATCAAACAAGTCCCCAACCGGATAGTGAATGCCGCCCTCGGCGTCAACCGCGATCTGCTTCTCCAGCACCAAGTTGCGATAGACGCGGCCCGCGCGCCCGCCATGCAGCGCGTGATCGAGCATTGCGGCGGCGTACCAATCCGGCGTGAGCCGGCGAGGCGCCTGATATCCGATGGCCACACCCGGAAGCGTGCCGAACTTTTCCTCCACCACCCCGCGGCGCTCCTCGATCTGCGGAGGCTCATCGATATTCGCCGGCGTAGGCTGAGGCCCGGAAGGTATGGAGCCGAAGTGGCGCTCAGCCAGCTTAATGGCTTCATCCGCGTCCACGTCTCCGAGAATTAAGAGGACCGCGTTGGAAGGCGCGTAATACGTTTTGAAAAATTTCTGAACATCTTCAAGTGTTGCAGCATCCAGATCGTCAAAATCGCCGTAAAAATTGTGCGCGTTGGCCCAATTGCGATAAGCAATCGGCGGCATGTCAAGCCACGGGAAGCCGCCGTAGGGTTGGTTGAGCACGTTGACGCGGACTTCTTCCTTCACCACGTCGCGCTGGTTGCGCAAATTTTCGTCGTCCACTTTCAGCGCGCGCATGCGGTCTGCTTCGAGCCACAAAACGCGTTCGAGCGCGTTGGATGGCACAGACTCGTAATAATTCGTGACGTCATAGTGCGTCGAGCCGTTCAGCACGCCGCCCGAGGAATTAATCAGCTTGATGTGCACCATTTTTCCGGCGTTCGCCGAGCCTTGAAACATCATGTGCTCGAACAAATGCGCGAAGCCGCTTCGTCCGTGCGGCTCGATCCGAAATCCGATGTTGTAATAAACGCCAACAGTGGCTACGGGCGCCGTGCGGTCCGGCGAGATCACGACGCGCAGGCCGTTTGGCAGTGTCAGGCTTTCGATTGGAATGTTCAGTTGTGTCAAGAAATCCCCCAGATCGCAAAAGATCACAAAGGTCATGCGCTGCAAATTTCTGCAAGTCAAAAACTGAAAAAATCTATTTCTTTTTCGAAATTGCAGCCGCAGTGAAGATTTCTTCCAGCTGCTTTAGCATTGTGCCAGATTCCGAGGAAAGCAATCGAGCGGTCAGCCTCGAAAGCGCCTGGTATGCTTCCATGAATTCAGCATCACCAGTGGCGAGCGCGGCGACGTGCCGTTCCACCGTCGAAAAATCGCCCCTCGATAAGGGACCGGTCCAGGCGGCGCGTGGCCCAACGCTTTCCAGATTATCCAGCGTCTGCCTCACCAGGGGCAATAGCGCGCGCAGAGCCTGACGGCGCTTGAATCCCTGGGACATCAGCAAATGCGTCCCCGTTTCCATCAGCACCAGGACAAAACCGCACGCAAACAGCCCAGCCGCATGATACGCCGCCTTGTTTGCTCCAGACAAGCGCACGGCGACGCCGTCCATCTGGCGGATCATTTTTCTGGCCACCTGCAACGCGGCGGGCGAGCCGTCAATTCCAAAAATAACTTTGGAAAGGTCCGGCATATTTTGATCGGAAAAAGTTTGAATGGGATGCATGGATCCTACGGACGCGCCCACATTTGCCAGCGGTTGAAGTACACGGAGACCCAGCGAGCCACTCGTATGCAACACAACTTTCCCGCGCCAGCCGCCACCGCCAATTTCGGAAATATTCTTCGCCACACTTTCAATCGCGCTGTCCGGTGTGGCGATCAGAATCACACTTGAATTCAATATTTTAGGATTGGGCGCTCCAAAAGCCTGCCCCGCGCCGATCGCATGAACAGCGGCCCGCGCGGATGCCAGGGAACGGCCGGTCACGGCCCCCACGCTCCATCCAAGCTCACGCAAGCGCCGCCCCAGGGCACGCGCTACACGACCTGTACCGACGATTGATAGAGTCATTGCCATCGCTGTGTTAGCATCCTGTGTGCTTCATTCATTGGCAGCGGACAACTTTCATTTGCATATTTTTTGGACAATTTTATTTGGCCTCGTCGCTTCCCTGTGGATTGTTCAGGGATTCCGGGCCACCCTGGGCATGGCCCGACTTCCCTGGCTCTCTGATTTTTCTTCAAATATTTCCGAGGACGCACCGCTCGTGTCTATTATTTTTGCTGCACGCGATGAAGCGGAAAAACTCCCCGCCGCCATCGCAACTTTATTGGCTCAGGATTATCCCCGGTTCGAGGTCGTTGCTGTAAATGATCGCTCCGCCGACACAACTCCTGACATCCTACACGAACTTGAGCGAACAAACTCAAACCTCACCGTTACCGACATTACTACCTTGCTGCCGGGATGGTTGGGAAAACCGCACGCGCTGGTCGAAGGCTTCCATAAATCGCGCGGAGAATGGCTCATCTTCACGGATGCGGATGTGCACTTTGCTCCTGACGTTCTAAGGCGATCCATGGCCTTGGCCACGGAAAGAAATCTGGACCATTTGACGCTGCTTACCACAGTCGAGATGCACGGTTTCTGGGAAATAGCGGCGATTTCGTATTTTGGCCTGGGCTTTGTGTTCGGAAATGAACCGTGGCTGGCTTCCAATCCGCGTTCCACACGCTACGTGGGTATCGGAGCGTTTCAGATGGTGCGCCGCTCAACCTACGAAAAGAGCGGGGGCCACGCGCGCCTGCGCATGGAGGTAATTGAAGACATGAAGCTTGGCAAGCTGATGAAGATGGCGGGCGGCCGCTCCGAGGTTGCCGTCGCGCAGGACATGGTTCGTGTCCGATGGCATGCCGGAGTGCGCAATGTTATTCGCGGCGTCACAAAAAATATGTTCGCTGCCGTACATTACAATCCGTTCTTTGCTGTCGCTGCCATGCTGCTTTCGGTCATCATGAGTGTCTTTCCCTTTCTTGGAGTAGCATTTGCATCCGGATGGGCGCGCATCTTTGCAGGAGTCGCGGCCGCTGCCATCGTCATGATTCATGCAGCGATGATCTGGTCCACCGACGCTTCTCCCCTTTACGGCCTCACGCATCCGCTCGGTGCTCTACTATTTTGCTGGATGATTGGCCGCTCCGCCATCATCACGCTGAAGCACGGCGGCGTAGTTTGGCGCGACACTTTCTACCCCCTGGACGAACTCCGTAAAGGGATGGTTTAGATAGCATAGGCTTCAGCCTGTGGGTTTAGGCCTTGCAAGGACGAAAACCCACAGGCTGAAGCCTGTGCTACTGTGCCCCCCAACTCTTCATGTAAATTTCAGATTTGTTTGCTACCTTACAAATAGTTGAAACACTATTTTTCTGTAACTTCGTTTGCAAGAAAGAGGATCCAATGACGACATCGACATCCTCGAACCAACGCACCTGGCTGGTTCTCGTTGTTGTACTGATTATCGTGGTGATCGCAGGTGTTCCGGCGGTACGAAACGCGGCGCTGAAGTCGCTGCAATCGCTGCGCATGCAAAAAGTTCAGGCGGTGAACGCGGATTTTTCTTCCTACGTTGACCCGAACTCGAATCCCTCGCTGCACCAGATGGTCACGCAAATGATTTCCGATAAAGTCCAGGTGGAAACCAACGAAGAAGATCACACCGTGACGGACGCCGCCAGCGCAAAACAAATGGCGGGCTTCGATGTGCAATTGTTGAGCGCGCGAAAAGACGCGCCCGAAATCGTGGTCGGCGGTGTGCACAAAATCAATGTGCTGGTGGATCGCGCGCGCCTGCAGGCGATTGCCACGGAAGCGGGCCACTCGGAAATTGCGCTGCCGCAGTCCATCGACGGAGCAACAGTCGCTGTGCAAGTGCCGCGGTCGGTGCAACTGCAATACGGAACGTGCCCCGGGCCTACGAGCGCCGGACAGGTTGTCGCCAATAATATTACCGGACCGACACCGACGACCACGCAGTTCAGCGATTGCGTACGACTGCGCGAAGGTCCGAATCCAATCGTAAATGTGCCGTCCGGCCTCGACGTTGCCGGACTCGCGGAAATTGGCCTCGAGACCGCGGGAATGGCGCCGACCCAGGCCAAAGATTTTCTGAACACGATTGACTGGAAGGCGACGCTGACACTCTCCGTTCCACGCGCTTTGCGTTCCTATCAAGTGGTGAAGGTCGACGGCACGAACGGCACCTTGCTCACCATGGCAGG
>DATAPT010000299.1:0-3188 GCA_036265065.1 Candidatus Acidiferrales bacterium
ATCGCGTCACTCTCGACAATATTCCGCGCGTCCGCGACATCATCACCATGGGCAAGCTCCTCGCGTATTTAAGCGCCATTGTCGAAACGCCCGAAATTCCGCCCACGGCTATGATCATTCAGGCCGACACGGTAAACGGAGCGGAGGCCCCCTACGAACTTGTAAAAACGATGCGCGCTTCGATCCTCACGCTAGGCCCGCTCATCGCCCGCTGCGGACACGCGCGCGTTTCCTTGCCCGGCGGCTGCGCCATTGGCGCGCGTCCAGTAGACCTGCATTTGAAAGCGCTGGAACAAATGGGCGCGGAGATTGGCATGTCGCACGGCTACGTCGAGGCGCGCGCTCCTCGCGGCGGGCGTTTGCCGGGCGGCCACGTTTTCTTTGACAAGATTACCGTCACCGGAACGGAAAATATTTTGATGGCGGCGTCTCTCGCCGAAGGCGAAACCGTTATCGAAAACGCTGCCCGCGAACCGGAAATTACCGACCTCGCGGATTTGCTGATTAAAATGGGCGCGGATATCGAAGGCGCGGGAACGTCCACAATACGCGTACGGGGAAAAAAAGAATTGCACGGCGCTTCGCACACCATCATTCCAGATCGTATCGAGGCCGGAACATTCCTCGTTGCCGGAGCCATCACCAATGGCCATCTCGAACTCACCGGATGCGAGCCGGAACACCTGACCTCGATCATCGCCAAGTTGCGCGAAACCGGAGTCCAGATTCGCCAAACTGCCCCCGGAACGCTCGAAGTACGCGGCGCGAAGAAACTTGTCGCGGCCGATGTACTCACTGAAGAATATCCTGGTTTCGCCACGGACATGCAGGCTCAGTTCATGGCGCTCGCCACGCAGGCTGAAGGAACTTCGGCCATCACCGAAACTATTTTCGAGAATCGTTTTCTGCACGCCAGTGAAATGATTCGCATGGGCGCCAACATTTCCATCGAAGGTCGCCGCGCTGTCGTCCACGGTCCCACCACGCTTTCCGGCACCAACGTAATCGCTTCGGACTTGCGCGCGAGCGCATCCCTCGTCCTCGCGGCTCTCGTGGCGGGAGGCGAAACTCTCATTGACCGCGTTTATCACATCGACCGCGGCTACGAGCGCATCGAAGAAAAACTCGCAGCCGTAGGCGCGCGCATTCGCCGCGTCTGAAAAAACAGAATCTTCTAGGACCGATTTTAAGTAGCACGGGCACTCCTGCCTGTGCGGTTTTTGCTTGAGTTAACAAGAGCGCACAGGCAGGAGTGCCTGTGCTACGCGGCTTTTTCCGCAGCCTGTTCAGCCTGTGCGGGTTTTAGGCCTTGCAAGGATCAAACCCCGCAGGCTGAAAGCCCGCGCCACTTAAAACCTCCGCCAAATCTTGCTAAACGGATTCGCGGTAAAGGGGGCTGGCGCCAAGCCTTGCGTTACCTGCCAAGTCTAGGAATTGATTGCGGCCATTTCGCCTGGTCGCAGTTTAATTCTGGCTGGAATTGACGTGATTTTCGTCCCGATGAATTTCAAAATCTTGCGTCAGCCTGGCAGGGTCTCTCGGATCAGGATGGAAACGCAGCCCGCACACGGAACAGGAATATTCGCCGCTCCAAACGCTTTTCCCATCCCTGTTTGTCATCACGGCTTTAAGGCAAACTTTTTTGGTTTTCATGTGTGCCCGGCATTGAAAATTTCTTGCTCAGCGATACTATAACAAGCTCGTCCATGTCCTGTATTCTGTGCGAGTGCGGGAGTGGTAAAGTTTAAAAGCACTGAAGCTTTTTTTAACGATCAAAGAATGCGAATGCCTGGAGAACCCATGACGAACGATAAGCCGCTGCCTACAGCAAGAGAACGATTGGGCGATGTTGCACCAAAATTGGTCGACCTGACCGAGAAGGTTCTATTCGGCGATGTATGGGAGCGCCCCGGACTGTCCAAGCGCGACCGAAGCGTCATCACGGTGACCGCACTCGTGGCCATGAACCGCACCGAACAATTGCCGATTCATTTGCGCCGAGCGCTTGATAACGGTGTCACCAGAGACGAAATCGTGGAACTGATCACCCATCTCGCCTTCTATTCCGGCTGGCCAACGGCAATGTCCGCGATGAGGCTGGCGAAAGAAGCGTTCCATGGCGGCGCGGAGACGATGTAACGGCGGCCCGGCTCTCCCTTCATGATCCTACGGTTTTTTTTTCGGAACGGTAGGTGGAGGAACCTTAAATTCCGAAAAAGCAATCCACGGAAATTTATTTTGGATTTCTTACTTTGTTTTGCGAGTGTTCTTGGACACTCCTACTAGAACTCGGCGTTCCTTTGCTGTCATTTCACGATTAAAAATATCGTGGAAGATGCGTTCGATAGGAGTCTTCTTCTTGCTTATTTCTTTTTCCGTTTTCCGCACAGTCAGCCCTCCTGCTGGGGAGGTACGTGCCATGTAAGTTATCATTGCCGGGCGGAATCGTCGACAAATCATTTTTTCCATATACTTCGATATTAACTTATCAGCAATTATTCATTAAAATAGCCCCGCTCAGTCGCCGCTCGCTATTTCCCCTGCCGGTAGACAGCTGAATGCTCGGCGCAGATCCTCTTGAAACTGTGATCATGTTTCTCTCCAGGGACGCGAGTGACCTCGTAACCGCACAAGAGATCCACCTCACAGTTTATCGCCAACTGATTCCAGAGTTGTTCAAGGCGAATTGCGGCGTCCACTTGACCCAGCCCGCACAAGACAGAAGCCCATTCGCCAAACACCGCGACACGCGGATACTCCGTGTTCACCGCTTTCGCGGATTCCCCAATCAGCCCTCCGACAAATCTGAAAAAGCGAGCGGGTTCCGGCATGCCATTGACCATGAATATAGAAAGGGCGGCAACAGCATCCACCGCAACATACTTCCCCTCTTTCATCGCGGTACTCGTGTCCAATCCATTCGATTTCAATTTTTTCAGAAGACTTTCCCGGCGCGTGCTGGTCGCAAAAATGACAACCGCGTCGCCCCTTTTCAGCGCGGCAGCGACAATAGGAACGAGACGATCATAGAGCGCCTTGTCATCGGAATAGAATTGAGCCTCATGCCGGGATGGAGTTCTAATTCCCTCCTGTAATATCTTTACCAGCTCATTCCTTATTCCTTCTTCCACCAGCGCGGACCGACTCCCTCCGCGAGCGACTTCCCGCACGTAGGCCGAATCGACACC
>DATAPT010000300.1:0-8693 GCA_036265065.1 Candidatus Acidiferrales bacterium
GCACGCCTGAAGAAGTGAAGGCGACCGTCGCGGGCAAAGAAAAAGATTTGCTGCGCGATTTGATCGATCAATCTTTGCTGACGCAGCGAGCGAAAGATCAGGGACTTAACGTCGATACGGAAGTGATCAAGCGACTGGACGCGATTCGCCTGCAATACAAATTGCCCGACCTGGATGCGCTGGAAAAAGAAGTCACCAAGAGCGGCCAGGACTATGAAGACTTTAAGACTCAATTGCGCAACCAGCTTTTGACGCAGGAACTCATTCGCAAAGAAGTCGGCTCCAAAATTATCGTGAGCCACGAAGACATCGTGAAGTATTACAACGACCACAAAAACGAATTCGTTCGGCCGGAGACGGTTGTCCTGCGCGAAATTTTCGTATCTACCGAAGGCAAACCGGAAGCCGATTTGCCTGCGCTCAAGAAAAAAGCGGATGGATTGCGCGACCGGGTGATGAACAACGGCGATGATTTTGGCGAGCTCGCGAAACGTTATTCCGACAGTCCCACGGCGCAGCAATCCGGCGAACTCGGGACTTTCCAACGCTCGCAGCTGGATCCGAAAATCGCCGAAAAAGTATTCTCCCTGACCCGCAATCAGATGACCGACGTGATGGAAACAAAAACCGGCTATGAAGTTCTGCAGGTCCGCGAGCGTTACGATGCCGGGGAACAGCCTCTGGATAAAGTCGAGCCAGAAATCAGCAACAAACTTTACGAACAGCATATGGAACCGGCCATGCGCACCTATCTGACGACGCTTCGCGAAGACAGTTTCCTTCAGATCAAGCCGGGATACACGGACACGGCAGCAGTAAAAGCTGAGCCGATCGAGGAAGTCGCCGCCACGCCCGACAAGGATGACAAGAACAAGGGGACGCACAAGTGGGGCGTGCTTCCAAAGAAGAAATCCGGCACATGAAACAATGCTTCGTTTCCTCGCTGCAGGACGGCCAGTCCGTTACCACCCATTTTCTTGTCTGCGTAAAAGAAATTCGCTCTACTCGTGAGGGCAAAACTTATTTGCGTTTGGAACTTGGCGATTCGACCGGACGCGTCGAAGCGCGCATGTGGACCGGGTTTGACGCCATGGCCGCCTCATTTGAGCGCGATGATTTTGTGAAAGTTCAGGCGCGCGTTGAGAATTATCGCAATAAACTTCAGCTGGCTATCGAAAAAATTCGCCGCGCCGAAGAAAGCGAAGTCGATCCCGCCGATTTTTTTCCGCACACCAAGGAAAATGTCGATGAGATGTATGCGAAGCTGCTTGAAATCGTCGCTTCGGTAGGGAATCCGTGGCTGCGGCGACTTCTCGATAGCGTGGTTCAGGACCCGGAAATCGTTCCGCGCCTCAAGCGCGCGCCTGCGGCAAAAGTGATGCACCACGCTTTCTACGGCGGACTGCTCGAACACGTTCTCAGTTTGTGCAACCTCTGCCGCGTGGTCCTTAGCCATTATCCGGAAGCGAATGCCGATTTGCTCTTGTGCGGCGCGGTCCTCCACGATGTTGGAAAATTGAAAGAGCTGAGCTATGACCGCTCGATCGGTTACACGGACGAAGGCCAGCTTCTCGGCCACATCCTCATCGAATACGAACATCTGACCAAAAAAATCGACGCCATCGAAGGGTTTCCGCCGGAGCTCAAAACTTTGGTCTTGCACATATTGATTTCGCATCACGGCCAGTACGAATTTGGCTCGCCGAAACTCCCCATGTTTCGTGAAGCGTTGCTGCTTCATTATTTGGATGATCTCGATTCCAAAATGGCTGCGATCCGTTCCGCCCTTGAATCCGATGAAGGCGAGGGGAATTGGACAGGTTTTAATGGCGCTCTCGCAAGACGAATTTTGCGCACGGATAAATTTCTAGGCGTTCCGGCGGCGGTAATTCCGGATGCATCTGCAGCAACCGAGACCGTAGCCAGTACCGCGGATTCCATGGATGGAAAAAAGTAAAGGCATGGAACACACAGAACAGCCACGAGCCGCGGGTCCGCGCCATTCGATCCTGGATCTTGCGCCGCTGGAACTGGAATGCCTGAGCGTCCTCTGGCCGTTGGGAGAAGGCACTGTGCGCGATATCCACCGAGCGCTCGCCGATTCCAAGCCCCGCGCTTACACCACGGTCATGACCATCATGGACCGGCTCGAGCAAAAGGGTATCGTCGCTCGACGCAAAGTGGGTCGTGCATTTCTCTACGAGCCAAAGCTGAGCGCTGAAGAGGCGCGCCTGAAAGCCGTTGAAAAAATTGTCGAAGGATTTTTTAATGGATCTTCGGAAGCCCTAGTGGCCCACCTTTCTTATAGAGGAAATGTGGCTCCTCCGGCGTCTGATCCAGCTCCTGCAAGGGTTGATATTCCGGCCACTCCTGTAACAGAATTACCGTCCCGAAATCTCGATGAAAGATTACTTTAATAAAATGCTGCCGGCTTCCTATTCGATTCGCGACATCCACATAGCTCCCGCCACCGTCCTTGCGCCGATGGCCGGCGTGACGGACACGGTTTTCCGCCGCATGATTCGCAGCCTTGGTGGCTGTGGCTTGATCATGACCGAATTTACGAGCGCCGAATGCATCACGCGAAATAACGCTCGCACCGCCCGCTATCTTTTCTTTGCGCCCGATGAGCACCCCATCACCGGCCAGTTGTTTGGAGCCGAGCCTGATGTAATGGCACGCGCCGCGGGGATGGTCGAACAACTTGGCTTCGATATTGTTGATGTGAATCTCGGCTGCCCCGCAAGAAAAGTGGTGAAGTGCGGCGGTTCCGGTTTGCTGCGCGATTTAAAAGCCCTGGAGCAGGTTCTCAACGCGGTTCGCAATGCCGTGAAAATTCCCATGACCATCAAGATTCGCGCCGGTTGGGACGAAAACAGTATCGTTGCCGTAGAAGTTGCCCGCCTTGCCGAACAAATTGGCGTGGAGGGAATCGCGGTTCACCCTCGTACGCGCGCGCAAGGATACACAGGCCGCGCCGATTGGAAAGTCATTCGCGATGTGAAGCAGGCCGTGCGCATGCCAGTGACCGGCAATGGCGACATCAACTCACCCGAAGACGCGATGCGCATGCTGCAGGAAACCGGTTGCGACGCCGTCATGATCGGCCGCGCCGCTTCCAATAATCCGTGGATTTTCCAGCAGATTTCGCAGTTTGCCGCCACCGGTTCCTACGAACAGCCGACCGAATGGGACCGTTACCAGCTGCTTTCCATGTATTTCCGAAATTTGGTCGATACGGAATGGCCCGATGCGATTGGCAGAATGAAGCAGTTCACCAGCTACTTCACGCATGGAGTGAGAAACGGCAGTGAGTTGCGCAAGAACGTCCACACCGCGCGCACGACCGCTGAAATCCTCGATCGCGTAGACAATTTTTTCGCCCAAACCACAGCTTGAGTAGGACAGGCTTCAGCCTGTCTTCTTTTGATTTCCTGTAGTTGAGTTATGTCAATACCAGACAGGCTGAAGCCTGTCCTACTTAGAGCAATTCCCGTATCTATCGCTCCAGCAAAAGCTGCTTATACGCATCGCGCTTTCCAAGCCCGCGTTCGCGCGCGGCCTGCTTGAGCGCCGCCTTGCGGTCCAGCCCCATTTCCGCTTCGAGTTGCGAGACTCGCTGCTTGAGCGAAACCGCGGATGCCACGGGCAAAGCATTTTCTTCCGGCGGCCCAATCATAAGCGTAATTTCTCCTCGCGGAGCGCGCTCTTTGGCCGCGTCGCGAAGTTCCGCCAATGTTCCGCGTAAAAATTCCTCGTGAATCTTGGTGACTTCCCGCGCAACCACGGCATGGCGTGTTCCAAGAATATCCGCTGCGTCCTCGAGGGTTTCAGCCAGCCTGTGTGGCGCTTCGTACAGAACGAGAGCTCTCGGCTCGTCCTTGAGCGCGTCCAGCTTTTTGCGGCGAGCGCCGGAACGCGGCGGAAGAAATCCCACAAACAAAAATTCGTCGGAAGGCAATCCGGAAGCAGCCAGGGCCGCAACAAACGCCGAAGGGCCCGGAATCGGCACAACGGGAATGTGATGCCGCAGGGACAGGACAACCAATCGATGCCCGGGATCAGATACCACGGGAGTGCCCGCATCGCTAACCAGGGCCACCTGCGCGCCTTGCTCCAGTTGAATCACCAATTCCGGAGCGCGCGTTAGTTCATTGTGCGAATGGTAGCTGACCATTTCCTTGTGAATCGAATAGTGTTGCAGCAACTTCTGCGTTTGCCGCGTGTCTTCGCATGCTATCAGATCCGCTTCTTTCAGCACGCGAATCGCTCGCAGCGTAATATCTTCCAGGTTTCCGATCGGCGTAGCCACCAGATACAGGCATCCGGTTTGCGAATTGTCTTGAGCATCCGTCATTTTGCAATCCTCATCACGCCGAGTTTAGCATGTGGCTTGCCGCCCCTGCGCGAATTGATTGTTGGTGGCAATGGTGGCGCGACGATCCGCATTGCTTTCGTAGCGCCCGCCCGATTTTGGGGCGGGCAGTTGTTTTGCGTATGAAACTAAATTGGACGCAATTGCGGGGCGATTTTCCGAGGGTGCGCGTTCCGGGCGCGCCTCATGCTAAGATACTCTATTCCATCTGAGTTGAAGGAGACCTGCATTGCCGCTCTACGAATACCGTTGCCTCAAGTGTGATCGCCACACCGACAAAATTGAAAAAGTGGATGGACCTCATCTGAAAAAATGCCCGCACTGTGGAGGAAAAGTCGAATCCGTTATCACAGCGCCCGCCATCCAGTTCAAGGGTTCCGGCTGGTATGTTAATGATTATGGCAAGAAGACTTCCGGCGGAGACTCGGGCAAATCAGACAAAAGTGAAAAATCCGAAAAATCGGAAAAGTCGGACAAATCGGAAAAGTCGGAATCCAAGGGTTCTTCCACAAATACAAAAGAACAGAAGAAGACCGGAAGCGCATCGAAAGAGAAGTAGTCTTCAGTAGACCAGGCTTCACAGGCTGCGGAAAAGGTACTTCTTGTCATCCCGAGCGAAGCGAGGGATCTGCTTTTCTTCTCGGTTTCCAAGAAACAGCAGATTCCTCGGGCAGACATCGCCCTTCGGAATGACAACGTGCGAGTTTCCCCTCAACCTGTTCAGCCTGTTTTCTTTTGACTCAATCAAATTTCGCGAAATATCCAAAAAGTGGAATATTGTTAAAAAAGCAGTTCTGTCATTCCGAGCGGAGCGAGGAATCTCTCTTACTTCGTTCTAATACTTAGATCGAAGAGAGATTCCTCGCCTCGCTCGGAATGATAGATTTTTTGTGCTTCTGAGCGGGTAGCCTACAACTTCAGTGCGCGCAAATACTCTCGAAAATCTTTGCCGAACTCGCAATTCTCAAGACCAATCTCCACCGTGGCTTTCAAGAATCCGAGCTTGTCTCCCGCGTCGTACGATTTTCCCTCGTAGATATAAGCGAGCAGCCCGCTCTCCTCGGCCATCAGGCGCAGCGCGTCCGTCAGCTGAATTTCGCCGCCGCGTCCCGGCTTGGTGCGCTCCAGGCAATCGAAGATTTCCGGCGGCAATAAATATCGCCCCGTCACGGCAAGTGTTGAAGGCGCTTCAGCGGGGCTAGGTTTTTCAACCAGGTCGCGTATGTTCAAGATTCGTTTGTTTCCGCCAACGCCGGCGTTCTGATCCACATCGACAATTCCGTACAGGCTGGTTCTTTCGCGCGGCACTTCTTCCACGGCGATAGCGCCTTTTCCTGTGCTCTGATAGACATCAACCAATTGCTTGGTCGCCGGATTCGGTCCGGGAATAATGACGTCTCCCAGTAGCACGGCAAAAGGCTCATTGCCCACCAGTTCCTTAGCGACGAGCACGGCGTGCCCCAAGCCCAGCGGTTCCTTTTGCCGCGTATAGCTGAAGTGCACCATATTTCCGATGTCGTGCACCAACTTCGCCAGGTCGGATTTGCCCTTTTGTTCCAGAAAACTTTCCAGTTCGGGGGAGGAGTCAAAGTGATCTTCAATCGCGTTTTTGCCGCGGCCTGTAACGATAATGATGTTGTCGATCCCCGAAGCCACGCATTCTTCGACCACGTATTGAATCAGGGGTTTGTCCACCACAGGCAGCATTTCTTTCGGCTGCGCCTTGGTGGCGGGAAGGAATCGAGTGCCTAGACCTGCTGCTGGGAGAACGGCTTTGCGAACTCGCTTCAGTGTGTTGGTCATATGTATAGTTCAGTAAGTCTCGAATCCACCTTAAGCGTGGGAATCAATTGATGTCAATCCATCCTTCGCCTTAGATGTTCCTAAAACGAATTTTCTGGAATTTTATAGACGGGAATATTGGGAATGCCGAACGAAGTCAGTTCTGCACGCTCGTTTGCAATATTAAAACAAACAATTAAACCAGCACGGAAGCGGTTTAATCGCCTGCAGAGGCAGATGGAACGGGGTTTGCTGGCCGTTTACACATTCCGCTAAACCAATCGCGGAAGCCTTCCTTCACGATATCGCCTATCGTTTGGGCGTTTTCACCGATTACCTTGAACCAGGCGAGCGGCCCCATTTGCGGGAAATAAATTCCCCGGAAGCAAAGACGCGCGATCAGAATATTAATCCGGTAGGCCAGCGGCTTGTGGCTGAATGAACGCACTGCCAGTGCAATAGCTTCAGGGCTGTAGGATTTCGCCCACCCGTATTTCACTTCGGCGTGCGCTTCTTCAATGCTCATTTTCAGCGGCGTGTGGGCCATCGCGAAGGGAATGAACTCCTCCCAGTGTTTGGGCCTGGTCAGGCGTCCGGCTGCTTCAAGGCGAGCGTAGAGGGGCGTTGAGGGAAGCGGAGTAATCAATCCGAAAATCGGAAGCCCCGCGGGCCACGTGCGGATCTGCTCCAGCGTGCGCTCCGCAACTCCGACCGTATCGTTGTCCATGCCGAACATGAAAGAAGTAATCGCGAAAACGTTGCGGTCCGCCAGCCGTTGCAGCACAGCCGCGTATTCTCCTGGCTTATTAAAACCCTTGTTTACATCCGCGAGGTTCGCTACGTCGATCGACTCCATGCCAATAAAGACCCATTTGCCGCCGGCGGCCGAAATCAGATCCACCAGTTCCTGGTCGCGCAGTAAATTAGCGCTGATTTGCGCTACCCAGTGAACCTGGGCGTTCGCGGCGATAATGTCTCGCAAAAGCGACTTGGTGCGTTTGGGATTGATCGCAAAATTGTCATCAATAAAGAAGACGGCGATCTGGCCGCCTTCTTTTTTTGCGCGTTCTTTGAGCAACAACAGTTCGTCGACCACACTTTTGTTGCTGCGAAAGCGGATCGAATCGCCAAAGAAACCAGTCACCGTGCAAAATTCGCAACCATACGGGCAGCCTCGGCCGGATTCCATCGGGATAATGCGGAACGATCCCCATCCATCGCGAAAACGCTTAAGCATGGGAGCAAGTTTCTTGGGCACAACGTTGAATTGGTCGAGGTCGATTTTATCCCACGGAATCGCCGGATAATCCTGTAGGCTGGGCTTCTTCTCCTGGCCAAACGCGTCCACCGGAGAATAAATTTCTTTGAGCTGCCCGCGTGCAGCATCTTCCACAATCTTTGGCCACGTATCGTCCGCTTCGCCCAGCGCCACCGCGTCCGCATGTTTCTTCCCGGATATTTTACCGAGAGCTTCGTCCGGCATTTCCGTGACGTGCGGTCCGCCCATCACCACGAGCACGCCTGCAGCGCGCACGGCATCCGCCATGCGATAGGCCTTGGCCACCATGCGCGTCATGCATCCAATGCCCACGAGCCCAATCTTGTTTTCACGAACATACTTCGCGATACCAGCTTCGTTCATCGGTTGCGCGTTACCATCAATGAGCACTACTTCATGGCCCGCCGGCGTGAGCGACTGGAGGAGAAACATCCAGAGGTGCGGCATAAAATTCTTCGTAACGCCGTTATCCGGGCTATAGAGCAGGATTCTCATGTTTAGTCTTCTCTGACGATTCGCCGGAGAGGCAGGATCCGATTGGCCGGCTATCATCCAAAATTTCGTTCTGAAGGGTCCGAAACCGTCGCCCAAGGGGGCGCGGCGGAGAGTTTGAATCGACCGGGAGGCAGTCTATCATCAATAAGGCACAAAAAATGTCATTTTATTGTAATGATGCGGTTCCATTAACGCCTCATTCGGTTGTGTTAAGATTAAAAATTCCAAACGCGAGGGAATAGTCGATGGCAACCCGCATTCTTGGCATTGAATCGTCGTGCGACGAAACCGCTGCGGCCGTCGTGGTGGATGGGCTCGAAATTTTGTCAAGCGTCGTCTCATCGCAGCTCGATATTCACCGGAAATACGGCGGCGTAGTGCCCGAACTCGCCTCGCGCGAACACCTGCGTCAAATCGTTCCCGTCGTTCGCGAAGCGCTTCTACAAGCGGGATTAAATTTTAGTGATATTGACGCAATCGGCGTAACGCAAGGCCCTGGGCTTGTTGGATCGCTTTTAGTCGGGGTCACGTACGGCAAAGTCCTTGCCACAGAGCTAAAGAAGCCGCTTGTCCCGGTCAATCATCTTGAAGGCCACGTTCATGCTGTGTTCCTTGAAGCTCATTTAGGCGGCAATGTGCCGCAATTGCCAGCGATCTGTCTCATCGTTTCTGGTGGGCACACGCTGCTTTATCATGTGCAATCCACGGCAGGGAATAGTGATGCCCCGAAGCCTGGATTTCAATTCAGGCGATTGGGCGGAA
>DATAPT010000301.1:0-4256 GCA_036265065.1 Candidatus Acidiferrales bacterium
CTCATGACCCATATTGCTGACGACTATAGGGAATAAGGTCGCGGCCAACGAATGCTATCTCTGTAACTCTTATACTCATTAGTTAATACTTGTATACTTATTTATTCGATCCAGAACATTAAGTGGGGTTGAGCTGTTCGATTATCAAAAAGAGTCGCCGTCCCACTGCGAACCTACCGCAATTCCCACGTGGCCATGGTGAGTTGATCTTGGAGATCATTGGACTTCCAGATGCCGGCCCGAACACCATCTGTGCCGCCCCCTCACTTCCAGGCGTTCATCGCTTTTCTCTGCAGCGAATCTGGAGGATAGGCTAGCAATTCGAGCCGCACTCCGTTGGGATCGAGCGTGTTCGAAATGAGTGCTTTCGTTCCGCCTAGATGCACGTCCTCTGCTTTCAGGCCTTTCTTCTGCAAAGAGGCGACAGTGGATTCCACGTCGTCAGCCAAAATGCCTGCGTGCGAGAACCCGGCCGGGTGGTCCTTGTCGGCGGGCGTCATTTCAAGAAATGTGTTGCGATCCATCTGAACATAAACGACGGGATGGCCCGCGCCGTCGGTGAACGAGAATGCTTTGCGAAAGCCGAAATTTTCGGTGTAGTACTTCGTCGATTCATCCATATTCTGGACGTAAAGACCGAAATGATTGAGAGTAAGTCCATTCACCTTTTTTTGCGGCGAGGCTGTTGCTCCCATAATAAAAATTCCAACCATCGTTCCCGCTAGAAAAAGCTCCGATCCTCGCATCCAGTTCATTTAAGCCTCGCTTTGATCCCGGATTTAATCTTTAATTATATTTTTTCAACAAAACACATGCAGAGAGCGGTTTTGGAGTAGGACGAGTATACAGCCGCATGATGAATGAACCAAGATTTGTGCGATCAGGTTTTCGCGTAGTCGCGCAGAAATTGAATGAATAGTGTGCTCACCTGTTCCGGCTGCTCCTGCTGCACCCAATGTCCCGCTCCATCCACAAAATGAAATCCGATCATATGCGTGCAGTTGCTGTCGCGCATTTTGTCCACCGCGCCCGGCGTCTGATAAACGCCCCAATCGCTTTTTCCGCCGATGAACTGGGAGGGCACATCCAGGGTGCGGCCAGAAAACGTATAAGTTTCAGCGAGACTTCGAGGATCGGAGCCGCGTCGCACACGGTATCCTTGCAACGCCCCGGTAAAGCCAGTTCTTCCGTACTCGCTGGCGTACACTTCGACTTCAGCTTACGTAAGCCATTTGCAATTTGAGATGTAATCCGCCGATGGCATGAAAGACGCCGCTGTCTCGGCCATTCCTTTATCTTTTTCCATCACATAATAGTTCGGAATTTGCGCCATTTCCTCCGCCGTGCGCGCCTTCAATGGATGCGGATGGTTCCCTTTGTAGTCGGCGCTCTTGGAGAAATAATACGCGCGGAAGAAAGCGTGCAAGCCCTGTGGCGCATGAAGCATGTCGTCATCCGCGCCGGGAGTGCGCTGATAGTTTCGATAATATTTCCGCGGCGGGCTGAGCTTCGCGAGTTCGGCATCCAGGTCGTCATCCGTGGCCGCTGGCCGAGGCATTGGCGCGCCGTTCGCCGTGTTAAAGGGCAATGAAGGCACGCCTTCGAATGGCGAGCTCATGATGGTCACCGAATGGAAGATGTCCGGCCGAATCAAGGCGGACCAGCAAGCTATTGGCGCGCCCGCATCGTGACCGACAACCATGGCGACCGTCCGGTAGCCGAGCGCATACACGAGAGCGATGGCGTCGCGCGTCATATTCAGAATGCGGAAAGGGTCTCCGTCGGCATCGTAGGAATCGTCCCAGCCAAGTGTGCGGCCGTAGCCGCGCTGATCCGGGGCGATCACGTGATAGCTGGCAGCCGCGATGGATGGCATCACTTTGCGCCAGCTGTAGGCGAGCTCTGGGAATCCGTGCAAGAGCATAACCAAAGGCCGACCCTGCGTTTCGTAGCCCGCTTCCAGAATGTGCACGGTCATGCCGTTGACGTTTTCGATGTGGCGGGAGCGGATGGCGGCCGGCAGAGTACCGTTGCCGTAAGGCGGCAGCTTCGAAAAATCGGTTTGTACAATTATGGGAACCGTCTTGTTGGGAACAGCGAGCGTGGTATGCGCGCCGGCCAATCCGGCAAAGCCGGCTGCGGCAGTCGTCAAAAAATTGCGGCGCGAAACGTTTCGGAAGGTTTCATCACTTCCCTTTTTGGCCATGTCAACCTCTCGTGTTCCAATCGCGGCACGATAATCGCCAAGAGTGCCGACGGTGTCAAGGGTGGAGGAAATGTAGTCCGGCAATAAAATTCAGGTCATGATCACTCCGTTTTCAGTTATTTTTCTGAAACAATAAGAATGAAATTTTCCGCGCCTGCGAAAACAAAATGAAACAAAAATACAAATGAATGACTATTTAAGACTGCAAATTGTAGTAGTCTCATTTCCACCATTTATTAATTTGATTTTTTTGAAATCTAATTCCGAGGAAATCGGAAAAGGAGAAGTTTCATGAACTTATGGATACGAACGGCGGCACTCTCTCTGTTGGCTGCTGTTGTCTTGTGTGGCGGATTAAAAGCGAATGCCAAAGATCCTGGGCAAGGCGCTCCCCCTGCATCGGTTCCTACGTTTGCTACGGACAACATCGGGCGCGAAGGTCATTTCTATGTGGGCGGCCATTACGTCGGCGAACCGGGCAAGGAAATCATGTTCGGAGCCATGTACGTGGAAGTGATGGTGCCCAAAAAGATCAAGCATCCGTACCCGATTATTTTTATCGGCGGCGGAGCTGGACAAACGGCGCTGACTATGCTGCAAACTCCGGATGGACGGCCGGGGTGGGCCTATGATTTTCTTAATCAGGGCTACACAGTTTACGTCATGGATTATCCGGGTCGTGGGCGTTCATTTTATTTTCCGCACTCGGAAGCGGACGGAACAATATCCGATCCTCGCACTTCGCCGTTGATGGAAGAAGTCTGGTCGGGGGGCCGTCCGCCATCCACCAAGCAAAGCACCTGGCCGCAGTATCCGAAGGAATCGGAGTGGCCGGGCGACGGACCAAAAAAAGGCAAGATGGGCGATCCAATTTTCGATCAGTTTGCCAAGACCGAGCTCCCAGTCGTGCTGGGCGGAAACACGGAAAAATACACCACAGAGGCTTTGATCAGCTTGCTGGATCTGATTAACCAACCAGTAATTCTACTTCTGCACTCGGGCGTATCCACTTCCGGATGGGAGCTCGCGGATGCGCGGCCGAAGCTAATCAAGGGAATTGTTGCGGCTGAACCGGTTGCCCCGCCCATCGAAGAAGCGGAAAGAGGCCGGACCGGGCCAGGCCGGTTGTGGGGACTGACGAATCTTCCCGTTCACTACGATCCACCGATCAAGGACACGTCCGAATTGCAGACAGTTCGCCAGGATAAAGCGGATGGGCCTGACCTGATTCCCTGCTGGGTTCAGAAAGAGCCTGCGCATAAGCTGATTAACTTCGCGGGAATCCCAGTCCTTGACGTTTCCGGAGAGGCGAGCTATCACCGCCCGTACTCGCACTGCATAGCGAAGTGGCTGAATCAGGCGGGCGTAAAGACCACTTACGTGAACCTCGAAGATGTGGGGCTGTCCGGCAACGGCCACATCATGATGGCGGAAAAAAATAGCGCCGCCATCTCCAAGTTCCTCGAAAGCTGGATCGAGAAAAACGTGCACTAGGCAAAACGATTGCGCGAGGCTGAACCCATCCTGCGGGCAAACTCCGGGTGTCGATGACTCTGTCAATGGAGATTTAGAAGATTCAACATTTGTTGACGCAGGATGGGAAATTTAGCAATAGTGCGGCCGGGCCCCGAGAAAACCTCTCATTTGACCGTGGCATTCCCGAATTTGGACCGGAAACGGCGAGTCTCCATTCATGATCGGCCTGAAATTGCGTGCCATGAGAAGTGATTTGCGTCACAGACACGGAGGAGGGAGCAGACATAATTTGAATTAGAGGTTGAGGCAAATGTTCAGCGTTTTAACAAGACTTGAAGATGGGGAATTTATGTTTGTAGCCTCCTGCAAGCAACTCGTACAAGCGATGCAACTCGTGCAGGAACTCAACACTGTGTGGCCGCGGGAATACGTAGTTCGCAATTCAGAAGGCAAGTGTGTAGAACCAAACGAATCCCCTGCAATTCACCTGAGCCCTGCAGCGCATGACCCGTCTTCGAGTCGATTGCAGTAGTGAAGGGTGGCCCGGGTTTGAATTATAACTTGGGGTGCCGCG
>DATAPT010000302.1:0-2900 GCA_036265065.1 Candidatus Acidiferrales bacterium
GGGTAGATCATAAATCAAGAACTGAGATTGCAGAACCTTTTATTTTCATTTTTTGCTTTCCATGTTCGTCCTGGAAGGGAGCGTTTTTTCGATCCAATGGGACATAACCGCGGCGATTTCCATGTTGTTCTTTTCGAGCATCATCATGTGCCCATTGCCATGAATGCCGACGTCCTCCAGCTTGATCCATTGGACTGCAACACCCGCTTGCTCCAGGTATTTTACGGTGCAGTGGTCATAAGCCCTCTGATAGGAGGCCTCTGAAGTCACGACAAGAATTGGAACCTTCTGAAGATTGGGAAGCTGGCGTGCCGGAGATTTTTGCAGCCAGCAACGGCTTTCGCTTGGATCGTCGGGCTTCTCCTGGCGGACCATCGTGAGTTCTGACGGGCTGGAAACTGGCGGATTGTAAGCCAGCGGATCGGGCGTCGGTCCCCAGGGCCGCACATTATTGGGAACATCGCGAAACCAGTCGGGGCCGCCCGTATTATCGACATTGAAAAATGGCGGACCGTTTGGCTCGATCGCCACAATCGCTTTCACGAGATTGGGCCGCGCATCTCCCACAGGCCAACCGAATGCGCCCGATTGGGAATGCGTCAACAGAATGACAGGTCCGATCTTTTCAATGAGCGCAAGAATACCGTCGCGATTCAGCCCCTGCTGCAGCGCGTAATTGGCGATGGACGGTAATTGCGACGCGAAGAATTGATCGAAAATCAGATCACCCGGGACTCCGGCACCGGGCCATTGCGTGTGCAGATGCGCCTGCGGCCAGAGATTGTATCTCTCCACATTCGTAAATCTTTTCTGCGTGGCCACGAGATCAGCGGGCATGGCCGGACCATAAGTTTCATCCTGATAATTGCTGCGCCCGCGCCCCACCTGATCGACCACATAAACGGCGTACCCTTGCCTCAAAAAATATTGCGCCCAGCCCTCGCGGCCGTCCGGCGTCCCTGTAAAATTCGTTCCAGATTGGCTTCCACCATGGACCATAACGACGGGGTAAGGAAATTTCTGATGAACGGGAATTTGAAATTCGGCGTAAATCTGGCCGACCATCACCTTGGCATCCTTGACTGTCGTGTACGAGCCTCCCGCGAATAGGTATCCTTCCCGGGCGATTTCGAGTGGCGGCATTTTTTCGTGTTCCGCTCGATCTGGGCTGGTAGCTTTTGCAGGCGCACTTGCCTTGTTTTGTGTCTGTGGCGACGCCCATTCAGCCATCGCAATTCCCAGCAGTGCTGCGGAAAGAAAGATGACGGACCACTTCGAGCTACCCGATTGCCTGTTCATCGGAATCTCCTACGGCGAGGCGACTTGCCTGATGCCCCAGAGACTACACTTTCTCCTGCCTGTTGGCACCACTTTTCAGGATAGAAATCGCGGAAGGCCGATAGTCGCAAAGCCTGCTCGGAAGGAATAATATGAAGCAATGGCGGAAAGTGTCGCGCAAGAAAAAATCCAGCTGGAAGAGGCGCGGAGCGATTTTCTGTCGCGTTTTCCCGGCTTTAGAAACACCTCCCTCCTGGACGATTGCCGCGCCACAGAATATCGCCGCCTGGATGAGCGCGGTCACGTCTATCTCGATTACACGGGCGGTTCCCTGTGGGCGGAATCGCAAATTCAAAAACATTTTGAACTTTTGCGGACCAGCATTCTGGGAAACCCGCACTCCGCGAGCCCTGCTTCCGTAGCGATGACGGAGCATGTGGAGCGCACGCGCCGCGCCATTCTGCGTTATTTCAATGCGCGCCCGGAAGACTACATACTTGTTTTTACTCAAAACGCAACGGCAGCGCTCAAGCTGATTGGCGAATCATTTCCTTTTACGCCAGGCAGCCGCTACTTGCTTACTTTTGATAATCACAACTCGGTGAATGGAATTCGCGAATTTGCTCGCGCCAAAGGCGCCACGATCGAATACGCGCCGTTGGCAATGCCGGACCTGCGGCTAGATGCGGGGAAGCTTGACGCTGTTTTGGGCAAAGCCGATGCGAGCGAAGCAAATTTGTTTGCGTATCCCGCGCAATCGAATTTTTCAGGAGTGAAGCATCCGCTCGATCTCGTCGCCAACGCACAGAGCAAGGGATGGCGCGTGCTGCTCGATGCCGCCGCTTTCGTGCCCACGAATCGTTTGGATCTTTCGGCCACGCAGCCAGATTTTGTGACTCTCTCCTTTTACAAAATGTTTGGCTATCCCACAGGCGTCGGCGCGCTGCTGGTTCGTCGATCAGCATTGCCATTATTGAAGCGTCCCTGGTTCGCCGGCGGAACCGTGAATTTCGCATCCGTGCAGGGGCAAGCGCATGTGCTCTCGCCGAACGAAGCCGCGTTCGAGGACGGCACGCTGAATTATCTTTCCATCCCCGCTGTGGAGATTGGCCTGCGCCATCTGGAATCGATTGGAATCGACACGATCGCGGAGCGTGTTCGTTGTCTGACAGGATGGCTTCTCGAGGAATTGCTGGCTTTGCGGCACACAAACGGCCGCGCCATGGTGCGCATCTACGGTCCCGCGACCATGCAGGCTCGGGGCGGTACTGTTACGCTGAATCTGTACGATCCGCAGGGACACTTGCTCGATTACCGGCGCGTCGAAGAATTAGCGGGCGCGGAAAACATTTCTCTGCGCACAGGATGTTTCTGCAATCCCGGCGCTGGGGAAACAGCGGAAAGTTTGACAGAAGAGGATATGAAGGCCGGATTTACGATGGGAGCTGAAATTAACCTGCTGAGTTTTGTGCGCATGATGCAAGAGCGCGGGCATAAAAGCGCCGGCGCCATCCGCGCCTCCATTGGAATTGCTACGAACTTTGCGGATGTGTGGCGATTTCTGCGCTTCGTTGCCGGGTTCCGCGATCAGACCCGTCTTACGATCGGAGACGTCAGCTTCG
>DATAPT010000303.1:0-5127 GCA_036265065.1 Candidatus Acidiferrales bacterium
GCCGCAACTGGTTCCATCCCATGTGCGGCAGGCGGTCGATGGGCGGCAAGGCGGAAACTTTTTGCGGAAACAGCGCGAGGCCCGCATCTCCCGGCGCTTCTTCACTGCTCGCGAACATGGCTTGTAGGCCGAGGCAAATTCCGAGTAGCGGCGTTCCACGCGAAACGGCTTCACGCAGAGGAGCCACCAGCGCGCGTTCATCCAGCGAGCGCATCAGCGCGCCGAAATGTCCCACTCCCGGAAGGATCAGAGCATCGCATCCAGCGAGGGCTTCTGGCGTGGACGCACGGCGCGATTCAACGCCGAGGCGCGTCAACGCTCGCTCAACCGATGGAAGATTTCCAGCGCCGTATTCCACGAGTGCGATGTTCATAGCAGACCTTTCGTGCTGGGCAGAACTTTCTTCAATTGTTTGTCGCGCGTGGCCGCAAATCGAAGCGCGCGGGCGAATGCCTTGAAGATGGCTTCCACTTGATGGTGCGACGACCTGCCGTATAACAAGCTTAGATGTACATTGGCCCCGGCGGCTTGCGCGAAGCCGCCGAAAAAATCTTCCAGCAATTCCGTTTGCATGCCGCCTACGTGCTTAGCTGAAAATTTCCACTTGCAAACAAGGTGCGGGCGTCCGCTGAAATCGATTGCGGCGGCTGCAAGTGTCTCGTCCATCGGCATCAAAAAATATCCGGCGCGCAAAATTCCCTTCTTCGAACCCAGCGCCTTACGCACGGCTTCCCCGAGCACGATGCCCGTGTCTTCGACAGTGTGGTGCTGATCGACTTCCAGATCGCCGCGCGCCGTCAGGTCCAGATCCATCGCGCCGTGACGCGCCACGAGCGTCAGCATGTGATCGAGAAACGGAATGCCCGTGGCGATTTTCGCGCGGCCCTGGCCATCGAGATTCAGGCTGATGCGAATGTCCGTTTCCGTGGTGGTGCGGCGCAGATTGGCTTTTCTCATTTCCACAATTTCTCCAGGTCGAGCACGCTGTGCAGGATTTTCATCGCTCCCAGTTCTCGCAGACGCTTGGCGCGCGCGTTGTGCGCCTCGCTGCCGTGCGGCAGCACACCGAGAAACGGTACGCCGGCGCTTTGCGCGGAAAGCGCGTCGTCTATGTTGTCGCCGAGGTAGAGCGCTTCGCTCTTGGGCAATCGGCCCAACAATAAGAGCAATCCTTCCGGGTCCGGCTTCCCTTTTTTCACATCGTCCATGGTGACCGCGCGGCGAAATATATCGTGCGCCTCCGTGCCGACGAGCGTGTGGCTCAATTCACGGCGCGTGCGTCCCGTAAAGATCGCCAGCTCGGCGCGGCGCGACCAGCGCTCCAGGCGTTTGTGCGTGATCAGCCATTTCTCTTTAGCCACATTTCCCGGTTTCGATTTTGTGCCCCAGTAAAATTTCTGAAAGCGCGCTTTCACCTCTTCGTACGGAACCTGGGGGCCGAGCGACGCGATCCAATCCGTCGTCAAACGCCAGTCATCGTTATAGCCGGAACGGTTTTTCCATTTGTGAATTCCGGCGGTGGTGACATGCTTTTTCGTAAAAAAGTGAACCGTGTCGATGATCGACTTGTGAAACGATCCGTGAACGTCCAGCAGCACGCCGTCCACATCAAAAATAATCAGCTTCGGGGCTAATTTCACAGGATTCCTTCCATGGCTCGCAGCAATTTGCGAGTGTCGGCCCGCGTTCCGGCGCTGATGCGAATGAAACCTTCGCGCGGAAAATCTTTACGTCCGCGCACAAGGATTCCCATTTTTTCCAGGGCACGAACAAGCCGGCGCGCGCCAGGGCCAAAATCCGCAAGCACGAAATTTGCGCTGCTCGGATAAATTCGAGCGCCTAGGCGCATAAGCCCTTTTTCGAGCATCGCGCGGCTCTCCAAAACTTCACGCGTGTACTCTTGCAAGAAGCGCGGGTCGCGAATCGCCGCTTCCGCCGCCACCAAGGCCGCGGAGTTTACAGGATAGGGCGTGCATGCGCGGCGCATCGACGATAGAAGTTCGGGATTTCCGAACAGGCAGCCAATTCGCAATGCCGCAAGGCCCGCTGATTTTGAAAATGTACGCGCCACCAGCAAATTATGATGGCTGCGAATCCACGAAATGATCGTGAGGCCCGAAAAATCGAAGTACGCTTCGTCCACAAGCACAAGTGTGTGCACTGCCGCTTGCAAGATGCGCTTCAGTTCTTCTCGCTGCACGAGTGTGCCCGTCGGATTGTTCGGATTCGCAATGTACAAAACACGAGGGCATTTCTTTGCCGGCTGTTGCAGCGCGCGAATTACGGCATCCACCGGAAATCGCATTTCGTCGTCATAGCGCAGAGCAACAACACTCGCGCCTGCGAGCTCGGCAAAAAATCTGTACATGTCAAATGTAGGCTCAGCGACCAAAACCGAATCGCCGTCGTTAATAAAAGTGTCGGCGATCAAATGCAGCGCGTCATCGATGCCGTTCGTCAGGTGCATCTCCGCCGGACGCACGCCGAAGAAGCGAGCCAGACGCTTCGTCGTCTCCTGATATTCCGGATACACCGCCATCTCTTTCGCGGTCATTCGGGAAAGCGCGCGAATCACGGCGGGAGAACAGCCCACGGTATTCTCGTTGAAGTCGAGACGAAGTTTTTTAGCGCGTCCTTCGGACGGCGCGTTGTAGGGCGCGAGCCCCATGACAGCCTTGCGGATCGCTATCGATTGAGGTTTGGCGCGCTTCATTCGCGCACCTCAACGGCGCGCGCGTGCGCCTCTAATCCTTCTGCGCGGGCCATAGCCGTGACGACGGGCGCGAGGCGCTTCAATCCAGCGGGAGAAATTTCTTGCGTGCTCGAGCATTTCACAAAATCGGCGACGCTCAATCCGCCTCGCGTGTGCGCCCAACCGGAAGTCGGCAGCACGTGATTCGTGCCGCTGGCGTAATCTCCGATCGGCTGCGCGCTCCAAGGCCCGAGAAAAACGCTTCCCGCCTCGGATAATTTTTCGATCAATGATTTATTCGCCTGCGGGATGCTCAGGTGTTCGGGAGCAACGCGATTCGTAAAACGAATCGCCGCGTCGAGCGACGGAGCAACCAATATCGCGCACGCCTGCCGCAAGGATTTGTAAGCCGGATTCGTTTCCGGCAACTCTTTTAATTGCTTGTCGACTTCGGCGGCGACCGATTTCGCGAGGCGCTCCGAAGGAGTGATAAGCAACGCGATGGCGTCCGGATCGTGCTCCGCCTGCGCCAGAAAATCGGCAGCGATGAAGCGCGGCGTTCCGCCCGTAGCGAGAATCAGAACTTCCGTCGGGCCCGCAGGCATGTCGATCACGCAGTCATTGGAAACGATGCGCTTCGCGGCGGTGACATAGCGGTTGCCGGGACCGCAAATTTTATCGACGCGCGAAATCGATTGCGTGCCATAGGCAAATGCGCCGATGGCCTGCGCTCCGCCCATGCGCGCAATTTCCGTAATGCCCAGAATTTCCGCAGCGGCGAACAGTGCAGGGCTCGGCTTCGGGCACGCGACAACGATGCGCTTCACTCCGGCAACTTGCGCCGGGATCGCGGTCATGAGCATCGTCGAGAAAAGCGAGAATCGTCCTCCGGGAATGTAGCAGCCGATGGTTCCGAGCGGCGTAACGCGCTGGCCCACGCGAACTCCCGGCTCCACGGTAATGGTCCACGAACGCGGGCGCTGCGCCTCCGCCACGCGGCGAATATTTTTTGCGGCGTGTTCGATGGCGCGCGTGAGTTCGCGGGACACGCCACGGCTCCCTTCGCGAATTTCCGCGCGCGTCATCCATAAAGATTTGCGCGTAAGGCGCAGCTTATCGAGGCGCAACGCCCAGCGAAACAGCGCGGCATCGCCATTTTTTCGCACATCGGCGAGAATCTCCGCGGCAACTTTGTCGGCAGCCGCATCGTGCGAGCTGCGCCGCGCGAGAAATTCGTCCGCCACACGGTCCGTTAATTTAAGTATGCGCATCGGATTTAAACTTTTCATCACACTACAATCTTGTTCAGCGGATATTCCACAATTCCCTGCGCGCCCGCCGCTTTCAATTTCGGAATAATCGAGCGCACCACGTCTTCGTCAATAATCGTGTTTACGGCGACCCAACCGGGATCGCTTAATGTGGACACTGTCGGATTCTTAAGCGCGGGCAACACCGCCAGCACAGCCGCAAGCTGCTCCTTGCGCGCGTTCAGCATGATGCCGACTTTTGTGTACGCGGCAATCGCTCCTGAGAGCAGCAGAAAAATATTGGAAATTTTTTCCGCCTTCCAGGGATCGGCCGCAGCCGCATGATTGGCGATAAACACGGTGCGCGATTCAAGAATCGTATCGACAATGCGCAGGTGGTTCGCGCGCAAGGACGATCCCGTTTCCGTGACTTCGACAATCGCGTCGGCAAGCTGCGGGACCTTCACTTCCGTGGCGCCCCAGGAAAACTCTACGCGCGCTTCCACGCCGTTCTTCGCCAGATATTGTTTCGTGAGATTCACGACTTCCGTGGCAATCACTTTTCCCGCGAGGTCTTTCACAGT
Organism: Candidatus Acidiferrales bacterium; assembly: GCA_036265065.1. Taxonomy (GTDB): domain Bacteria; phylum Acidobacteriota; class Terriglobia; order Acidiferrales; family UBA7541; genus Palsa-360. The sequence continues at coordinate 4,527 of DATAPT010000303.1, forward strand.
TTGGATGGGACCATCTTCCGGCACAGCGAGAACCCAGCGCACGGGCGCCAAACTCTGCTTCGAGTACATCATTTCGCCGATCTCGGCGACCTTCGAGCCTGTCTCAAACACCCAGTCGCGCCCCGTGATTCCGGCGTCGAGCGCTCCGGTCTCCACATAGCGCGCCATTTCCTGCGCGCGCACGAGCATGCAATTAATTTCCAGATCGTCGATGCCGGGAAAATAGCTGCGCGAGCTGATCGAAATGCGCCAGCCGGCCTTGCCAAACAGCGCCACTGTCGCGTCCTGCAGGCTTCCCTTGGGAATGCCCAGCCGAAGTACGCTCATTATTTTGCGTCCTTTCCGTACACTGCCTTCGGGTCAAACGTGCGCTCTCCAACCACTTTCTCTTCGCCAGACGGCGTAATCTCCCGGAAAAAACAAGTCCGGTAGCCTTCATGGCAAACGCCGGGGCCGACCGCGTCCACGCGGATCAGCAAAGTATCGACATCGCAGTCGACCAGAATTTCGCGCACGCGCAGCACATGTCCGCTCTGCTCGCCCTTGCGCCACATCTTGTTGCGCGAGCGGCTGAAAAACGTCACTTCCCCGCTGGCCTGGG
>DATAPT010000304.1:0-2569 GCA_036265065.1 Candidatus Acidiferrales bacterium
GCGTTCGCCGCGGTAGCAACCGCGCGCAAATCGGCAATCGCAGCATCTTCGTTGGACTCTAAATCCGCCTGCGCCCACTGTTTGGCCATTTGCGGGACGTCCAGGAGTATCAGTCCAACGGAAAGCAGTTTCCAGCTTCCGCCTTCGCGCACCAGGCCAAACGTCACCTTGCGCGGCTCTTCGCCGGTAATGGGAATTTCCATGGAAACGAAGGCTAGATTTTCACGCACCTTGGCTTGGCCAAGGCGCATCTCGGTGGTGAAGCTTGGGCTCTCGCAACGCACAATTTTTTGGCCGGAATTGCTGGTGGAAAACAGCGGCCTGCCCGGCTCTTCGAGCAGCACAAACCGCTTCATCATCGCCGTGCGTTGCGGGCTGGGAAGCGTTTTGAAGGCCGCGGCATTTTCGGCGGTCAACGAATTTCCGAACGCGGGAGAGTCCTGACGGCAAGCCGCGGAAAGTGCGTCGGAAAGCGCGGTTTCCGGGGGCATTGACATGGGCTGCTGTTGCGCGCGGGCCCATGGTGCGCAAACGGCAAAAATAAATATAACTGTCAGCACCAGCAGGACACGCTTCAGCGTGTGCGTAAGGGCGTGGTTTTGGATCCTGTAGCGCCCGCCTTCAGGCGGGCATCTGCTTGATTCCAAAGTGCCCGCCTGAAGGCGGTCGCTACACAAATGCGTCGATCTTGAGTTCTCACACAGACTCTTCCGTCTATCGGTTTTCATATTTGCCTGGCGCATAAGAAAAGCGGACAGGCTGACCAGGCTGCGGAGAAAAGGCTTAGTTCTGTCATTCTGAGCGAAGCGAAGAATCTCTCTTCGATTTAAGTATAGGAAAAGAATCAAGGAGAGATTCTTCGCTTCGCTCAGAATGACAATGTTTTGGGTTTTTCCGCAGCCTGTGAAGCCTGCCCTGCTCACGGCTTTGCTCCACGCAATATTTCGGCGAGATTTTGAGTGAATTGGGATCGGGGCATGATTTCAGCGCATCCTGCGGCGCGCGCGCGTTCCGCCAAGTCTGTTTGCACATGAGATAGAAACGCAATCACGTGTCGCGGGTTGCCTGCTCCGTTGACGGCGCACAATTTTTCTACGGCGTCGAGCGCTCCCTGCCTGGCGTTCAGGTCCACCAGGATCAGTGCCGCCGGGCTGCCTTCCGCCGCTTTCAGCAGTTGCTCGCCCGTGGAGGCCGTCTCGAGCGTTACGCCCGTGAGTTTGGCCGTTTGGTGCACCTTGGCCAGGAAAAATAAATCATCGATCAATGCGATTGCGTCAGCCATGAATTTCAAACCTCACAATAGTTCCTCTACCGGATGTACCATGCGCGCAGCCGCAACACAAGCCGCAACGCGTCTCGTCCATTTCAAATTCCCCGGAATAAACTCAGGCGTCTCCGGTTTTCTCCTCTTTTCCTCTGTGTTCTCAGTGTTAAGTCTTTGCCCTCCCAACCCGGAAAAAGCTTTAACACAGAGGATACAGAGAAAAGAGGAGAAAACCGGAGAGTTGGACGATGTGGCTGGGCGCTTTCCGTATTGATTAATTTGAGATACAAATAGCGGCGTGAAAGATGCGCTGGAACTGAAAATTCTGGAGGCTTTCGACAGGCCTGGCGCACGCGTGCTCAGGCTTGCCGATTTTGGCGATCATTCCGGCGCGAAGGATCGCTTGCTGCAACTCGTTGAACGAGGGTGGATGCGCCGCGGAGATGCCCCGGACACTTTTGTGCGGACCGAGGATGGCCGCTTGCAACTTGCCGCGCCTCGCGACGCGACGATTTATTCGCGCCCCGGCTGCCACTTGTGCGAAGAAGCCAAGGCGCAAATCTCGCCGCTTCTGAAAAGTTTCGGTGCGCGCCTTACCGAAATTAACATCGACGAAGATCCGGAACTTCGCGCGCGCTACGATTACGATGTTCCGGTGATTTTTCTCGGAGCGCGGAAAGTGGCCAAGCATCGGGTCGACATTGCGCAATTCCGCAGGCAGTTGCGAGACGCCACTGCAACTTCCGAATAATTTTTCTGAGAAGTAGTCCGCCAGGATCTAATATTTCTTTTTTTAAATTGTATTTTGATGGCTCGCCTGAGCAGGGCTCGGTAAAATTACTTTTTGTCATCCCGAGCGAAGCGAGGGATCTGCTTTTCTTCTCGATTTCCAAGAAACAGCAGATTCCTCGGGCAAAACCCGCCCGTCGGAATGACATGGCGCGAGTTTTTCCGCAACGTGTGAAGAGGCGACGCGCAAAACAAGCCTTGATTCCTAATGTCCAGTGACGGGTTTCACGCCAACCGTTTTGTCGGGCACATCGCCCGTGCGGCCTTTCACGCGGTCATAAACGGACACTAAAGAAGTTGAGCCGAGCGCTTCGTTATAATACGTGGGGACGCCGAGAGCGGTTCGCAGTTCTTCATTAAATTTGCGCATGTTGACGAGCTGCTCGGCGTGCGCGGGAAATTTTCTGCCGTCGTCCGTAAGCAGAAATTTCTGGTAGCCTGCATCCCACAGGCGAACGAATTGCCCGTTCAAGAGGATCGTGGGCAAAATCGTCATCGTGTAATGGTCATCCGAGG
>DATAPT010000305.1:0-5461 GCA_036265065.1 Candidatus Acidiferrales bacterium
GCTCGTCACCTGCGGCGCTTCCATCGATGAAATCAACGCAGTTAGAAAACATCTTTCAGCCGTTAAAGGTGGCCGATTGGCTGTCGCCGCGGGCGCCTCGACGAAGATTACGTTTGCCGTGACCGACGTGCCCGAGGGCCAGGAATCCGCGCTGGCCTCCGGCCCGACGCTGCCCGATCCCACGACCGTTGCCGATGCATGCAAAGTGGTGCAACGCTACAATTTGCTTTCGAAGCTTCCGCTCAGCATTCGAACGCGCTTCGAACATCCGGAATCCATACAGGAAACTCCGAAGCCGAATCATGCGGCGTTTGACACTCGTTGCTCAGCGTTCCAAATATTGCTCGGGCGGCACGAATTATTTCATGCCGCGCACCACGCGTCGGAATCCCTAGAATTCGTCACCATATGCGACAACACAACCGATGATTGGCCCATCGGGAAATCCGTCGATTTTCTTCTCGAGCAACTCGTCTCGCTTAAGCAATCCAATCCGAGCAAATCTGTCGCGGTGATTGCAGATGGCGAAGTGAGTTCGCCGGTTACAGGCGATGGCGTTGGCGGAAGAAACCTGGCCTTTGTGCTGGATTGCGTAAAGAAAATCGCGGGCCGAAAAATTACGGTTTTAAGCGCGGGCACGGATGGCATCGATGGCTCGAGCCCGGCAGCGGGTGCCGTTGCAAATGGCGAAAGTCTATCCCGCGCGCAAGCGCTCGGCCTCGATCCAGCCGATTATTTTCGTCGCAGCGATTCCTATAATTTTTTTCGTAAATTGGGCGACACGATTGAGACAGGTCCCACGGGAAATAATCTGCGCGATCTGCGAATTTTCCTCGCTGAGTAATCTCGCAAAATCAAATCACATGAGTTAAGCGGCGCAGGCCTTCAGCCTGTTGGTTCTGGTCATTGCAAGGCCTAACCCCCGCAGGCTGAAGCCCGCGCCATAAAAATTATCGAATTCTAAAACTATTCTGAATCTGTTTTTTTGACGGGCAGCGAAGTTTCAATGCGCTGAAGCTTTTCATTCATATCGGTCAGCTGATGTTCGACGTGGTCCAGGCGATCGAGCACAGCCTGGTTGGCGTTTGCAGCCGCGGATTCATTGTTTTTCTGACCCGTCGCGGCCGCCGACGGTTGAGGAGCGTTCTTTCCTTTTAGTTCTTCGATCAAATTCTCCACAGCGTGGGGCACTCCGATGGAGAGCTGGCCTGTTTTCAGCAGCGCTTCGAGCGGCTCAATCGCGGTGGGATCTCCGCGCCGGCCAAGCGCAAAAATGGTCGCAAACCGAATATCGAACGAGGATTCGTTCAAATAGGAAATCAGTCTGGCCGTGATGTCATGGTTCTTCAGGTCCACACGTCCGAGCGATCCGATCGCGATTCCACGAAGCTGAGCCGGCTTGCCCGGCGAAGACCAATCGAGGAGTGTGGGAACGGCGGAATCGTCTCCCAGCGAACCCATGGCGCGAAGCGCGGCGCTCCGCAAAACGTCATCGGGAGAAGAAATCGTCAGAGTTTTTTCGAGAGTTGCTTCCAGGTTGGGGGCTTTATCCAGCGCCAGCGATTGCAGGGCCGCTGCGCGCACGGTGTATGCCTTATCGTCTTTGTAAATATTCTGCAGGTGCTTGATTACGTCTTCATCGCCGCGATCTTTGGCCAGCTGTTCGACCGCGACCACGCGCACCCACGGCTGCTCATTGGCAAGATCGGCCAACACTTGTTTGCGCGCGGAGGGTGAATTAATGCGCCCCAGCGAACGAAGGGCCTCTTCGCGCACGCCCCAAAATTTATCGTGCAGCGCTACGTCTCCCAGCGCACTCACCGCCGCATCGTTATCGTGATAATTGCCAAGAGCAACAGCCGCGTCAGCGCGATCCGAAACGCTCGACGCTGTTCGCGCCTGCCTGATCCATTCGTCCGGTGTCTTCTGGAAATCCACGGATTTCAGAATTTTATCGCCTTTATCGAAGAGCACGATCTGCGGCGCTCCGTCCACGGGGAAAGAAAACGATTCATCGGCCTTGGAAACTTCAATGGGGAAAACTTTCTCGCCGCCAGCAGTGGTAATTGATATCTCGATTGGCACGCGGAACAGTCCGACATGCCCTTCCACTTTTTGCGTCTGCTTTACACTGAGATTTACTTTTTTTCCGGAATCGTCATACGTATAGCGCACGGTGAATCGCGGCGCGCCCGCCCCATAAATCCACTGATCGAAAAACTGATCGACGTTCGTCCCGGACGATTCCTCAATATCTTTAACCAAATCCGCGGTGACCACATTCTGCAGGCGATTCGCTTCCAGGTAATGCTTGAGGGCGCGGAAGAATGCGTCGTCTCCCATGCGTTCCCGCAGCATGTGAATCACCCAGCCGGCCTTATCGTAAACATTGCCCTCGTATTCCACGGAGTCGTCAATATTCCTCGTCACGATGGGAATAGGATAAAGCTCTCGCGATTGCATCCAATTATTCTGTTCGCGCCAGTAGCGATAGCTGGATGCATCCGAGCCGTAAAAATGCTCTTCCCACAGCTCCGCCCCAAATGTGGCGAACCCTTCGTTCAACCAGGTATTCGTCCAATCCTTGCAGGTGACAAGATCTCCAAACCATTGATGCGTCATCTCGTGAGAAACAAGATTGTCCGCGGCTTCAGGCCTTTCCCCGGCGAGATCGGCGGGCACCATATCGCGCGCCGCGAGCGTTGTCGCGCTAACGTTCTCCATGCCGGACGCCACGAAATCGTGCACAGCTGTCTGCGCATATTGATCCCACGGATAAACGACGCCAAAGCGATCGGAAAAGAAATCGAGCATCTGCTTGGTATGCGAAAAAGTGGAATCGATCGTATCGCCCATTCCGCGCGGCACATTGTAGGAGACCGGAATATTCCGCCAGGTGTCTTTCTTGGTTTGATATTCCCCCGCGACAAATGATATCAGGTAGGTCGAAACCGGCTGCGATTGCCGCCAGCTCCAGTTTTTTTGGCCATTTGGGGCGTCCTGCACGCTCAGTAATTTTCCGTTGGAAACGGTGAGCCAATCCGCCGGGACCGTTAAAATCATTTCAAAAGTAGTGCGGTCATTCGGATAATCGTAAATAGGAATGTAGTGGTGCGTGTCTTCGGCTTCGCCCTGCGTCCAAATTTCCTTGGCGCGATTGGGATCGCCTTTATCGGGAAGGATGAAATAAAGCCCGGAGGTTGGCTTGCCTTCATATTTTATTTCGACTTCGAATTTTTCGCCGGACTTCGAGGCCTGCGCCAGTTGAACGCGCAAATTATTATCGCGAAGGTCGAACGTGGCATCCTTGCCGTTGACGCGCACGCTGGAAACAGAAAGCTCGGCGCAGTCAAAATCCAGATAAGTCTCTCCATCACGCAGCGCGGCAAGCGTATGCGTCACATCACCGAATACTTTGCGCTGATCGATATCAAAATGGAGCGCCACGCGGACATTCTGAAGGTCATACTCGCGGCTTGGCGCATAAGGACGGTCTGCGCGCGCAGCGCTTGCAAGAAGCATGGCAAGGCCAAGAACCGCAGCTGCCAGAGAGGTTCGCGACCAAAACTTTTTCCAGGCCAGGTTCATTCCGTCCTCGCAAGGGAATTTGCGGCACTCCAATACATCGAGCCATTATACCTGCGCATCCCTTGCGGAATTAGTGCAAGCTTTTTTCCCATTGCCATTAGACGCGAATCTGCCTAAATGGTTTCCTGAGCTCCATGCGCGCAGTCCGGACTACTTGCGCAAATACGCGTCATCTTTGCGAATCCAGTCTTCGCGCCGCGGCGTGAAGATATCGACGTCCAGCGTATCCTCCAGCGCCACAGCTCCATGGGGAACATTCGCCGGAATAATGAGGATTTCACCTGCGCCGACAAAAACTTCACGGTCATCGAATATAAAATTCAGCGATCCGGAAATGATCCACGAATATTGCTCATTCACATGCGAATGGCGCGGAACGGTTGCGCCTTTTTTCAGAAAGAGTTGCGAGATGGTTGCGCTTTCTCCGGAAATCATCTGGCGGGAAAGTCTGTCTGTCAGCTTTTCCATTTCTATGGTGTTCCAGGATGCCTTTTCTACGCTGCTCACCGTATCCTCCTCAAATCAGAATCTGCCGGCAGCATCCTCTATCCGACATGCACCCTCCGTCAACTAGCAGTGTAAACCGTCGTAGGCAAATTGAAACCTGCATCAGTTCTGCGCGACGAAGCAAGGACGCGGCTGCACGCGGAACCGATCTGCGAACTTCTGGTAAGATGCGTGACGCTGAAAGATACAAACAAGCGAGGCCACGGAATGCCGGCAGAGGCAAATGTTATAGGAATGGCGCGAACCCTTTACCTTGTGGCCGGAATTGCCTTCTCCGCCTGGGGTTTGTGGGGCGCGGACCAGGGCTGGACGCAGTGGACATGGATGGCACTTGGTGGGTTATTACTTGTCCTTGGTATCATAGGCTATTCACCCTTGCACTCGATCCTGACGAAGAAAAATCAGAAAGCAAACTGAATGCGGTTCCTACACGCGGTTTCCGGATTTTTTCTTTTTTTTGAACTCCCCATTCCCGTTTACTGGCTGTTTATACACCCCTTCCATTCGTTCTGGAGAACACGTGTCCGCGCCGCGTTCTGGTTCGCTGGACTTTTCGCCTGGATCAGCGGCGGCGTGTTGTTGTGGATATTCCGGAATGAGTTGTTCACCTATGAGCGCCCATCCTGGTTTGAAATTATTGCCGGTTTTGCATTAATTTTCGCGGAGCTGTATTTATTTGCGCGCGTAGAGCGCGAACTCGGAAGCCGAAGGCTGGTTGGCCACGCCGAACTCACCGGTACCGGCGAATTTTTTTCCGGCGGATTGTACGCCTACGTACGCCACCCGCGCTACGCCGGCATGTTCAGCGCTGTATTTGGATCTGCGCTCCTGTGCGGAACACAGTTGCTTTGGATGGTCGTAGCTCTCTGGTTCGCCTTCGCCCTGATCGTCATCGGCCTCGAAGAACGTGAACTGATGGCCCGCTTCGGCCCAAGCTATGAATCCTACCGTAAGCGAGTGCCAGCATTTCTCCCGTTCGGAAAGCATCCAGAAAAGTAAAAATATCCGTGAAGCAAGTAGTCCCCCGAAACTACCAGATCACCATCGTTGCCCAGTTCTCCAACCTCCGCTAGAATGGACTGCCTCTGCGGAGAGGTGTCCGAGCGGTTGAAGGAGCTCGCCTCGAAAGCGAGTGTCGGGGAAACCCGACCGTGGGTTCGAATCCCACCCTCTCCGCCATAATTTTCTAAACCATCTAAAACGAACGTGATACGTGGCGTCACCCAGCCGGGTTACGCGCGGGTTACGGAATGATCGCTGCGACTCCCAGAAAAAGCCGTATTAGCCAAAAGGGAGACGGCGATGATTGGCATTTACATTCGCATTAAAATCGACGGAAAGAGAACCTTCAGAGCAGCGCCCAGCG
>DATAPT010000306.1:0-6371 GCA_036265065.1 Candidatus Acidiferrales bacterium
CCACGAATCCGGAAAGCAATTATGGGATGGCGCGGCGCGAATTGCTGATTCGCGTGCCGATCCCGGAGGGCAATGTGCACCGCATGGAGGCGGAAAAGGCGAGCATCGGCCGCGCGGCGCATGAGTATGAGGAAGTCCTCAGGAAATATCTCGATTTGGACGACCGGGGTTTTCCGCGATTCCATTTAATATTTCTGGGCATGGGAAATGATGGCCATACCGCTTCGCTTTTTCCAGTCGGACGCGTAACGCGGCAGACATCGCGCTGGGTCAGCACTCCGACAGTCTCTAAATTGAATATGCGGCGCATGACGCTGACCTTGCCTGTGCTGGACGCGGCGATGCGCGTTGTTTTTCTGGTCGTCGGTTCGGAAAAGGCGCAGATGTTGCGCGCGGTGCTGGAGGAAAAGCACGATCCACCTTATCCCGCTCAACTCGTGCAGCCGAGGCATCGTGGATTAAAAATGTTTTTGGTGGATAAGCCCGCTGCGGCATTGCTCACAACTTCGGTTGCCGAAAAGCCCGCTCCGGAGTTCAAACCCGCTACCACCTCTCGCGGTAAAACTGGGAGACGCTAGTGATTCTGGCCGGGGACATCGGAGGCACCAAATGCAATTTGGCGCTGTACGATATTCACGGCGTTGCTCATAAACAAATCTTCACGAAAAGATACGAAAGCCGCGATTTTCAGACATTTGACAGGGTGATTGCGAAGTTCTTATCGGATTCGCAAGCAGAATCCGAAGTTGCCGGCAATCAGTCAATCGAAGCGGCAGGCTTTGGAGTGGCCGGGCCGATCATCGATCGTCGAGTCAAAGCCACCAACCTGCCGTGGATTGTGGATGCCGCCGCGCTCGCGACACAACTTAAAACCAGCCACATCGTTTTGTTGAATGATTTGGAAGCAACTGGTTACAGTTTGTCTCATCTTGCTGCATCGGAACTTTCGATCTTGAATCGCGGTGTTGCTACGCCGAATTTGACCCAGGCGCTGGTTGCCGCGGGCACCGGATTGGGCGAGACGATTTTATTCTGGGATGGCGGCAAGTATGTTGTCTCCAGTTCAGAGGGCGGCCATACGGATTTTGCGCCGAGAAATGAAACAGAAATTAGCCTGTTGCGCCACATGAAAAAGAACAACGAATTTGTCAGCGTGGAATTAATTCTTTCCGGGCGCGGTTTTCGCACGATTCACAATTTTCTCAATCCGTCCGTTGAGCATCCCTCTTTTGAAGACCCGCACGCGGATGCGGCTCCTGAAATTACGCGCCTTGGAATGTCCGGAGAATGCCCGGTTTGCGTGCAGACATTGGATCTTTGGGTGAGCATGTACGGCGCGGAGGCGGGCAACCTGGCGCTCAAAGTTTTGGCGCGCGGCGGGGTGTGGGTGGCCGGCGGCATCGCCGTGAAAATACAAAAAAAGATGGAAGACGGAACATTTTTCCGGGCCTTCTGCGCGAAAGAAAAATTCGCCGAGCTACTGGCGCAGATTCCGATTTACATGGTGTTGAACGAGGAAGCTCCGCTGATCGGCGCGCTTTCGCAGGCCATGAAGGCGGCTGGGATTCAACTTCCTTAAAGATTAAATCCATTTATTCTATCTTTTATTTCAATCAGGGATTTCCGGCGCCCTGGATGTTTCCGCGCGCCTGAATTTCGATGGTCACTGTCTCGCTGACATGTAAAAGAAAGTTGCTCGGGTTTTTCAGTCCCCACTTCACGTAGGGAATTTCCATATGAGCGGTGATATCGAGATTCCTGCCACTCGTCTTCACTTCCACGGGCAGCGTTACATCATGTTCTTTTCCATGCAGACGAAAGTGGCCTGACACTTCCACCTTGGAAATGCCATCGGCTGCCACAGCCCCCGTCAATGTTGTCGGCGAAAAAACTATTTCCGGAAATTTGGCGCTCTCGAGAATTTCTCGATGCATGCGTCCATCGCGCGAATTGTTCCCGCTCTGGCCGGTGGTGGCGTCCACCACAATTGTGCCGCTCATTTGTCCGCTCGATGGATCGTAATGGACGGAGCCATTCTTAACGGCAAATGTTCCGTGCACCGTGTGCACTGTGCTGTTGAGAGAATATTCCACTTTCGATTGTGCCGGATCGATTTGAACCGACAATGCCTGAGCTCGTGCCGGCAGCGTGGACATCAACATGACGAGAGCGGTGGCGACGGGCAGAGTCACTAAAACGCTGAAATGTTTGAGAATTTTAGGTTTTCGATTCATAGGAGCTAGGCTCGCAAAAACTTCCAGCTGAAATCGGCGATCTCAGCCATGCTAACGGAAGAAAGCGGAACTGTCCCGGTGTGAATGGCGAGCATCCTGGTAAAAAGGCTCGGCGTCAGCTGAAACAAGCGAAGTGTCCTGCGACGGATCCAATCGCTTTCGCTCATCAACATCATAAGGCGGGTCATCGTGATGGCGAGGGAAGCAATTTTCTTATGTGCGGATTCGTAGGAAGCCAAATTGCGCTGCTCCAAACTCTCCGCAAGTGAAATAGCCTGCTGAAAAGAAAGGCTGAGCCCGTGCCCGGTCACAGCGTCCACACTACCGGAGGCATCCCCGACGAGGGCAACACGACCGCTCGTAACAGCGGGCAAAATTCTCAAGCTCGTCGTGTCGCCCAACTCACGGGTGGTCGGCTTAACTCCGCAAAGTTTTTCCGAAAGAAAAGGGAATTGTTTAATAGCTTTATCAAAGCGAAGTTGGGAATCTCGCGAAATTACTGCGACGCCTACTTCGTGCCCCCTCATCGGCGTAATAAAAATCTGGCAGCCATGTGCCCAATGAACCTCGGCCACGTTGGACCAAGGTTCCAAACTGAAGTGAGTGCAGAACCCAAATCGCTTCTTTGGCGCAGTGCGTGGATCGAGGCCAGCCCACTTGCGGATTTGTGAATTTTGACCATCCGCGCCAATCAGCCAATCGTACGAATACGTCTCGAGTGGCGTCGATACCTCTTGATTGCCAATTTGCGTTACGCGCGTTCCCCATCGAAACTCTACGCCTGCTTCCATGGCGTGATCGACCAGGATTTGATGCAATTTCACGCGCCGCACGGACAAGCCTGTTTCATTGGCAAAATCAGCGCGTACAGAATGCTTCTCATCAGCGAATCGAATTCCACGAAATGGAAACGCGGAATCTGCGGGCAGGTGAATCCCTAGTGCTCTTAGAGCGGCGACTCCTTGCGGCAAAATGCCTTCTCCGCACGGCTTGTCGATCGGGGGCTTTCGTGCATCGAGGACAATAGCTTGCTTGCCGCGCTTTTGCGCGGCGATTGCGGCAACGATTCCCGCGGGGCCTGCTCCGACAACAATGACTTCGCTCCGTATATTCACAGTCACGTATCTGATGCTGACTGATTGCATGGAGTTGTTCGGTTTAGCGTAATCTCGCGGTAAAAAATTTGTAAATTGAATGTAATGGCTAAATAAGTGGAAAATTTGTGAGCGGAATTAAGTCGTTCACTGGAGTGCCGCGCGGGCTTTTTTCAGTTCGTTGCGCTTGTCTGCATCGAGTTTTGGAAAGTTGACATCCAACCTTTCGAGGGCATCAATGATAGCTTCCGCCACAACGAGGCGCGAAAACCACTTGTGATCAGCGGGCACGACGTACCACGGCGCATGCTCCGTGCTGGTATTGCGGATCATGTCTTCATAGGCATCCATATACTTGTCCCAGTGTTTTCGCTCCAGGACATCGTTTATCGAAAATTTCCAGTTATTCTCCGGCTCATCCAGTCGGGTAAGGAATCTTTTCTTTTGCTCGTGCTTCGACAAGTGGAGAAAAAATTTCAGCACCAGAATGCCGTTCCTTGAAAGATGCCGTTCGAAGGCGTTGATATCTTCAAATCGCTTCTTCCAGATGTTTTTGGAAATCAGGTCCGGGGGAACTCTCTCATGGCTCAGCAACTCCGGATGAACTCGAACGATGAGGACTTCCTCATAATAAGACCTGTTAAAAATTCCGATTTCACCCCGTTCGGGAAGCGATCGCGTGGTTCTCCATAAAAAATCGTGCTGCAATTCTTCCTCGGTGGGAGCCTTGAACGAATGCACCTGGCATCCCTGGGGATTTACCCCGGACATCACATGCTTAATCGTACTGTCTTTTCCAGCGGCGTCGATGCCTTGCAGGATCATCAGAACTGCCCAGCGATCTTGCGCATATAGTTTTTCCTGAAGCTCGGACAGGCGCGCAATCCCCTGTTCCAATATTTTCCCGGCATGCTCTTTTGATTTCAGGCCCAGCGTTTCTCCTGCATGGAAATGTTTCAGTCGGAATTTCGATCCGTTCGTGATCCGGAAAGATTCCGCAAACTCACGCGATTTCGTCATGGGGCCGTATCCTTCCTGCTGGACTGACTTCCGGCGATTCACTTTTGCTTTTTGGGAAGTCGAATGACAATTCCGTCTAATTCATCCGTCATCTTGATCTGGCAGCTTAACCGGCTGTTTGATTCAGGGCCTTCCGCTGCAATGCTCAACATGAATTTCTCATTTTCCTTTGCGGCCGGGATTTGATTTAAAAATGGCGAATCGACATACGCATGGCACGTGGCGCACATGCAATTTCCTCCGCATTCACCGAGGATACCATCGACCTTGTGATTCAAGGCCGCCTGCATTACGGACATTCCGACCGGAACTTCCACTTTCCTGGAAAGTCCGGTCGGGGAAACAAAATTCACGATGGGCATTCATTATCCTCTGGTCTGATCTGACTGCTGTTTGGCATGAAATAGTCTAAATGCCGCACGCAAACCTTGTCGAGCGCCCTCGCTCATGATCCTTCATTTACTTTCGTTCCTCTGATTCCAGTGGTGCCAGGCGATCAGGGTCAGTTTGCAGGGCAGGTCAAAAACCGTCCCTTCGGCCTGTCCGCAGCCCTCATCCCGATTCTGTACTCCGGAGCAGGAGTATTGTGCCTAGAAATAAACTACCCTTTCTTTCCGTTGCCGGGGCGGGGGAAAGATAAAGGTTTTTTCTTCGAAGAAATTTCCTTTTTTTGCCAATCGCGAAAATTCGCTCGTGTTCGATTTATGCGCATTGTAAGCCCTATTCCGGAACGGAAATATATTTGGCGGCTAACGATTTCATTTAATCCAGATCAAGGAGGTGGCACTGCAGGCTTCATCAACAAACTTCAAATTTTGGGTGATAGCTCCAGCCCGAAAAAAAATAAGGGGGAAATTGAAATGGAACAAAAAATCAACATTCCAGGTGGCAATGCAAAGCTGGCCATCAGGAACAAAAATGCAAATCCAAAACGTCCATTGATTCTGCGCGGCCTATTCACGCTCATTTGCTCGCTTTCATTCGTATACGCCTTGCAAGGCCAGAACCAGGCTCATGACCCGGGTCCGCGCACAGGAACTCCCAGCGCGGGGAACTTTATTTCGGGACTTACGGCTTCGCAGCAGTCCTATTTCACAGATGGCCAAACACGATTTCAGGAAGTGGAGAGTGTTCAGAACGGCACGAATAACGGCCTTGGCCCTTCTTTTAATTCCAATTCTTGCTCCAGTTGCCACGCTCAACCGGCCATTGGTGGAACAAGTCCGGCCGTAAATCCGCAACTTGCAGCCGCGAGTGCGGCTGGCGCCAGCAACAGTATTCCGCAGTTTATTACCTTGAACGGCCCCGTCCGTGAGGTGCGATTCAAGTTCGCCGTCGATTCCAACGAAAGGGTCACCAACGTTCCAGATGGCGGCGTGCATGGTCTGTTTACGATCAAGGGGCGCAGCGACGCAGGAAGTTGCCAGATGAGCCAGCCGGACTTCCAACGGATGGTGCAGGAAAATAATATTTCTTTCCGAATTCCGACGCCGACCTTCGGCCTCGGGCTAATCGAAAGCATCTCCGAAGATACGATAATGTCCAATCAAGCGGCTCAAGATTCGCAGAGCCGAAGCCTGGGAATCTCCGGCGTACCGAATCGCAGCGGGAATGATGGCACGATTACCCGCTTTGGTTGGAAAGCGCAAAATAAATCGCTCTTGATGTTTTCGGGCGAGGCTTACAACGTGGAAATGGGAATCACTAACGAGGTTTTCCCGAACGAGCGTGGTTACCCTACCACTCAAGTTCCTGCGGGTTGCTTGATTAATCCCACTCCAGAAGACACAACCAATTTTGACGTGTCTTCTACTGTCGCGGGTCCCAGTGATATCGTTGCTTTTTCCAACTTCATGCGATTCCTGGATCAGCCAGCCCCGGCGTGCTCCGGCACCAGTTGCTCCCCGTCCATCCAGAACGGCAAGAACCTGTTCATTAACGTGGCGAAATGCTCTATATGCCATACCCCGAGCATGACAACGGGTCCTTCCTACGTGGCTGCGCTAAGTAACCAGCAGGTGAA
>DATAPT010000307.1:0-6450 GCA_036265065.1 Candidatus Acidiferrales bacterium
ACGGTGGGCAGCGGCACGCAACTTCTTCCGCGCCAGGCGCTCCTCGGCCTACGATTGCTGCGCGGCCTCCTGCTGCGCCAGCCAAGCCGACAGCCCCTAAACCGAATTGGAATCCACTGCCTCCTGGAGCGCGAGTCAATCCACCCGCGCCTCCGAGGCCACCTTCGAACCCGAGACCAGGCAGCCAGCCGTCCAGATTTCCTCCGCGTCCAGGACAAAATCGTCCAGGGCAGCCGCCATCCGGTCGGCCCGGCCAGCCAGGGCAGCACGATCGTTCCGGCCCGCCGCGTCCGGGTGCTCGTCCCGGAACTCTCTTGCCGCCGGACAAGGCGCCGCCAAAAGCCGAGCCCGGCAAACCGATTTATGAGCGCAAGCCAGCCGCTCGAGCGCGCCCCACGATGGAGAAGCGCTTCGAGGAAGGCGAGCGCAAGCTGCATCCGGTGCGAGCTCGCACGGGTGTTGGCGAACAGCGCCGCAGCGCGCAAATTGAGCGCGCCCCTGCGCCGCCGCCGCGCGAACCGCGACAGATCACAATCACCGAAGGCGTGACCGTGCGTGACCTGGCTGAAAAGCTGGACGTGCGCGCCAAGGACGTTCTGAAAATTTTGCTGGATCGCGGAATTTTCGCCAGCATCAACCAGGCTCTCGACACGCCAACCGCGACGAGTCTTGCGGAAGCGTTTAACGGCATCGTCAACGTCATCACGTTTGAGGAAGACGTTGTCCGCGAAGTGGCGCTTGAAGAGAAGCCGGAAAATCTTGTTCCGCGTCCGCCTGTGGTCACCGTCATGGGCCACGTCGATCACGGAAAAACCAGTTTGCTGGACGCGATTCGCGAAACGGAAGTGGCCGCGGGCGAAGCCGGCGGAATCACGCAACACATCGGCGCGTCGGTTGTTCACATCGCTGGACGCAAAGTTGTTTTCATTGACACGCCGGGTCACGAAGCGTTCACGCGCATGCGCGCGCGCGGCGCGAAAGTTACAGACATCGTCGTGCTGGTGGTTGCGGCGGACGATGGCGTGATGCCGCAAACGCAAGAAGCCATCGACCACGCAAAAGCAGCGGGCGTGCCCATCGTCGTGGCCATTAACAAAATTGACAAGCCGGGAGCGCAAGCCGAGCGCGTGAAGCGCCAGCTTTCCGAGCGCGGCCTCATGCCGGAAGAGTGGGGCGGAGACACCGTGATGGTGGAAGTCTCCGCGAAGATGAAACAGAATTTGGACAAGTTGCTCGAAATGCTTTTGCTCGTTGCTGACTTGCGCGAACTGAAAGCCAATCCGAAATCGCCGGGCGCGGGAACTGTTCTGGAATCCCGTGTGGACAGAGGACGCGGCCCCGTCGCGACGATGCTCGTGCAAACCGGCACCCTAAATGCCGGAGATGTCTTCATCTGCGGCGCGGTTTACGGAAAAGTACGCGCGATGTTCGATGACCATGGACGGCCTGTGAAGACCGCAGGTCCATCCACGCCAGTCGAAGTTCTCGGCCTGCAAGGCGCTCCGGAAGCCGGCGACCAGTTCCAGGTGGCCGACGAAGCGCGCGCGCGGCACATCGTTGAATTCCGCCAGGGAAAATTGCGCGAAGCGAGTTTGGCGCGTTCCGCTGGCGCGCGCATCACGCTCGACCAGTTGCACGAGCAGCTTAGAGTCGGCGAAGTAAAAGAACTTCCGCTGATCATCAAGGCGGACGTGCAAGGTTCGGTCGAAGTGCTGAGCGAAATGCTTCCAAAGCTTTCCGATGATCGCGTGAAGTTGAAAATTATTCACGCCAGCATCGGCGCCGTAACCGAAAACGACGTTTTGCTGGGGTCCGCATCCGGCGCAATCATCGTGGCGTTTAACGTTCGCCCCGATCGCAAGGCGTCCGATCTTGCGCAGCGCGAAGGCGTGGAGATTCGCCCGCACTCGATCATTTATGAAGTGTCCGACGAAATCAGGAAAGCCATGACCGGGTTGCTTGAGCCGGTCTTTAAGGAAACACACCTGGGCCGCGCCGAAGTGCGCGATACGTTCCGCGTCAAGGGCGTGGGCATGATTGCCGGTTGCTATGTGCTGGACGGCGTGCTGAAACGCGACTCCGACGTCCGCATTTTGAGGGACGGCGCCGTGGTTTACACGGGGAAAATTACGTCGCTGCGGCGCTTTAAAGACGACGTCAACGAAGTGCGTTCCGGCTTCGAATGCGGTGCAACCGTCTCCAACTTTGCCGACATCAAAGTTGCGGATGTCCTCGAATGCTTCCACATGCAGAAGATTTTATTGTCGGAAGCGACGGCCTAACCAGACTCTGCTGGGAGTCCGGTGGAACGGGTTCGGCTCCTGAAAACAGGGCCCGTTTTTTTTTATTCGCAGGGATGATGATGCCAATCGGTCTGCTCACCCTGGAAATTTATATCCCCTAGGCGCACTCGCTAAAAGACAAGCGGCAGGTGCTCCGCAGCTTGAAAGACAGGCTGCGGGGAAAATTCAATGTGGCTGTGGCGGAACTCGAAGGGCAGGATTCATGGCAGCGCTCGGTGGTAGGCATCGTGAGTCTCGCGAATAACGCCGGATTTCTGGAACAGTCTTTGCGCACAGTGCTGGAAGATTCCGAACGGCATTTGGGCCGCGACTGGATCGGCCATGAACTGGAAGTTTTGTAGGGAATTTCGGATTTGAAAACGTTTAATTTCTTATATCTTAAATTTTCTGTGAGAAGACAATGACGGTTGCAGGGCATCGGCATCAGCGGGTCGCCGAGGAGATCAGACACGAATTGGGCATCATGGTGGCGGGCGAGCTGAAAGACCCGCGCATTGAAGGCTTGGTCACCATTACCGAGGTCCGCGTGACGCCCGACATGAAACATGCACGCGTATTCGTGAGCGTGATGGGCAGCGAAGCGGAGCAGAAGAGCACCATTCGCGGACTTTTTGCGGCCGTCGGCTACATTCGCCACGAACTGACCGAGCGCCTGCAATTGCGGCGCGCGCCTGAAATTCATTTCACACTCGATCACTCCGAGGAATACGCCCAGCGCATCGAAGACCTTTTGCGGCAGACAAAAAAACCAATTTCATAAATAAGTAGGACAGGCTTCACCCTGTCTACTTTTGACTTTTGTCGGGGCAAAAAAATCAAACCCAGACAGGCTGAAGCCTGTCCTACGCAAACCCATGCAAAGAAAAACACAAGTTGCGCCCTTGGACGGCGCTCTGGTCATCGATAAGCCGCGCGGAAAGACGTCGCACGATGTCGTCGATGCTGTGCGCCGCATCGTGGGCTTTCATCAGATTGGGCATCTCGGCACGCTTGATCCGCTCGCGACAGGTGTTCTCGTGATGCTACTCGGACGCGCAACACGACTCGCGCGGTTTTACGTGGGGCGCCGCAAGCGCTACGACTCCACGTTCCGTTTCGGCTTTGCCACTGACACGTACGACGCCAATGGCGAGGCCTCGGGACCGGACTTGGCTCCGCAACTCGACCGCGCTGAAATCGAGCGGCTCGCAGCTGCAAGCGTAGGCCGCTTTGCGCAAATGCCTCCACCCTACTCCGCGAAAAAAATTCACGGCCGCCCCGCGCACGAACTTGCGCGCAAGAAAAAGCCTGTGGAATTGAAAGCCGTGGAGATTGAAGTTTACGATTTCCACGTGAACGAGGTATTTGACTCCACGGCAAAAGTTTCTATCGAATGCGCCGCCGGAACTTACATTCGTTCGCTCGCACATGATATGGGCGCGGCGTTGGGTTGTGGCGCGCATCTCGCCGAAATCACCCGCACGGCCGTCGGCGAATTCACTTTGGATCATGCCGCAGGCCTTGATGACCTCGATCGCGCCGCAAAAGACGGTGACCTTGCGCGCTACGTAATTTCTCTGGAGCGTCTGCTGCCTGAATTGCCGAGCGTAACAATCCCGCCCCAGCTTGAACAGCGTGTTCGCCACGGATCGAAGTTCAACATACAGATTGCGCAAATCCAGCCAGGCCGCACCAGCGCCGCACAAGGCGCCACATCGGAACTGAACTCCGGCGACTGGAATCCCGCGCGCCTGCGCGTCTTCAATCACGAAGGACGCCTTATCGCCATCGCAGAGGCCCTTGTGCCGCGCACGTACCAGCCCGTGGTTGTCCTTGACGCGGAAGCCTGAGTAAGCGGGCCCGCTCAAATATGCTATACTTGTATAGCGAGGTGCTTATGCTGGCCATTCGGCTGCCTCCCGGAATTGAAAAGCGACTGGAAAAACTTGCGAAGCGTACAGGTCGCACGAAGACTTTTTACGTTCGCGAAGCAATTCTGCAACATTTAGACGACCTGGAAGATATTCATCTCGCCGATCGCACGCTGCAGCGCATCCACGATGGAGAGGAACGAACGATCCCCCTAAAGGATGTCCTAAAGCGTTATGGCCTGGAGGATTGAGCTTTCGGAACGTGCGGACCGTGAATTAACAAAGCTTGATTCTCAACATTCAAAGCGGATCCTAAAATTTCTCAAAGATCGAGTTGCAAAACTTCACGATCCCCGAAGCCTTGGAAAGGCCCTTCAAGGCTCCCGATTTGGAGAGCTTTGGCGATACCGGGTGGGTGATTTTAGAATCATCTGCAAGATCGAAGACGACAAGCTCATTGTGTTGATCATTCGGATTGGGCACCGCAAAGAGATTTACCGCTAATACGCAGAAATTACTTCATTCGCCATAAAATATCCGCATGTGCCCTAACGCTTCCTGAAATTGTTGCTCCGGAGTAATTAGGCTCAGAACAAGAAACCCCTCGCGCGAAAAATTGAAAAAATGGCCCGGGTGGACTAGCACATCGTGTCGTTCGAGAAGCGCAACCGTTAGGTCGTCGTCGGTTGCCGTGACGGGGACTCGGAGAATCGCGTACCAGCCGCCTTCACGTTCGAGGCGTGTGAGTGATTTCGATTCGCGCAACATCGTGTCGAGGGCGGAAAGGTTTGCAGAAATTCGCTGCTGCAATTGCGTCTGCAATTCATGACGCAGCGAAAGGAATTTGGGAAGCGCGAGTTGTACGGGCGTGCTCGGTGAAAGATATGTGTCCGCAATAATTTCCAGGCGATCGACGGCCATTTTTGCAAGGTCGTCCGGACCGCTCACGACGGTCCAGGCAAGTTTCATCTGCGGAAGCAAAGAAATTTTTGACAGGCCGCTAAGCGTAAACGTGAGCGCCGCATCGTGAAATGCAAATGTGCGCGCCAGTGTTGGATCCGCGCCATAATCAAGAAACACTTCATCGGCCACAATAGCCATTTCCCGTGCGGCGCAAATTTCGGCTAATTCCGCCGTTTCCCGCGATTTAACGAATGATCCGGTGGGATTGTTCGGGTGCACGACCATGACGGCGCGTGAGCGCGGCGTAAGTGCCGTTCGCAACGAGGAAAAGTCTATTTGCCATCCGTGATCATAGAGCAGCGGATACGGAACAAGGCGAATGTCCGCAAGGTCCGCCAGAAATTCAAAAAGGGGATAACTTGGCGCGGGAACCAGAATTTCGTCTCCCGGGTCGCACAACAGGCGAAAAATATGCGTGTATGCCTCGCTCGTTCCTGAAGCGAGCAGGATGCGTTCCGGATCGAGGCGCGTGCGCGATGCCGAAAACCCCGGTCGCCCCGTGTAATATGCAGCCACAGCTTCTCGCGCTTCGAGCAGACCCTTGCTGTCCGGTCGATAGGTCAAAGCGCGCGGATTAGAAAGCGCAGTAAGAATTTCCCGCTCAGGATATGCAAGGCCGCACTCCGTGGGATTGGACGCGGTCAAATCAAAAAGTTGTTTGCCGCTTTTCCGGTGCTCTTCTAGGGCACGAGTCAAACGGTTCGTTTCTAGGCGCCAATTTGTGCGCGATGCAAACATGTCGAAGAAAAGTGAGCATTGAATTTATACCATGCCGGTTTAACGAGCGCAGGCTTCCGCCCACGGAATCTTGTCCTTGTGAGGCCCAACCCCGGCAGACTGAAGCCTATGCCACTCAAACCTTTCTTTGAAAATTATGGAAAGGAATTAGAACAGAGTTGTCTACGGCGTCTGCACTTGCACTTTTTGGCCGTGGCCATTAATCAACGTGAATTCGACCTGCCCGATTTGCAGTCCTGCAAAGTTGGATTGAGGAGGCGTCCCCTCGGAGTTTTTTCCGCCGCCGCCCGCGAAGCTGCTATTCCCCGGTTGCGTGGATCCCGTAAATTTAATGGAAACATCCTGCACCTGATACCCGGCATCGATAGTGGAATTCGCGGTGTTGGGTGCGCTGTGTGTTCCCGGGAGCAGAGCCGTGTTTCCAGAGTTTGACGATCCTGAATTTTGCGCCAGCGCTTCAAACTGGCTGACGAGATTGGCATATGCCGCAGGATTGAAATTCTGTACAAGCGAAGCTATACGGTCGATCTGGTTTATTTCCGTGTTCGTCAAGCCGAGCGCGGGAAGTGACGCGTTGAGCGACTGAATTTGAAGCT